>NZ_DURI01000273.1 GCF_012837295.1 Corynebacterium sp.
GATGTCCCCGTCGTCGTAGCGGCCGTCCCAACGGTCGTCCGGGCGGTCGTCGGAGCCGGTGCCGAAGTCGTCGCGGAAGTCGTCGCCGAAATCTTCGTCGGCGTATCCGTCCCCGGCGTCGGGGGAGGCGAAGGTGCCCGGGACCGGAAGCGGCGCCGCCGGGACGTCGTGGCGGGTCTCGTTCATCCCGTCGCGACCGTGGGGGCCGAACAAACCGGGTTCCGGCGGGCCGTCGAAAAGCTCTGTTCCCCGCACGTCCTCCGGATCCGGGGCCTCCAGATCGTCCTTCGTCCGGGAGGCGCGGTGCGCCGCCGAATCGACCGGGGCCGGGACGCGGAACGGCGGCAGGCCCAGCTCGTCTACGATCTCGTCGAGCTCGGCGGCGAACTCGTTGGCCGAGGTGAATCGGTCGCCGGGCTCGCGGGCGCACGCGCGGGCGACGAGCTCGTCGAACTCCGGCGGCACGCCGTCGATGGCCTCCGACGGGGGAGGGACGTCCTTGTTCAGCCGCTGCAGCGCCACCGCCAGGGACGTGTCGCCGGTGAACGGCGTCGAGCCGGTCAGCAGTTCATAGAGGAGGATGCCCGTCGAATACACGTCGGACGCCGGCGTCATCTCCGCGCCGGTGACCTGCTCCGGCGAGAGGTAACCCACCGTGCCCACGATCACCGAGTTCGACGTCACCTTCGAATCCGCGGCCGCCCGCACCAGACCGAAGTCCGCGAGCTTGACCCGGCCAGAATCGGAGATGAGCACGTTCTCCGGCTTGATGTCGCGGTGCACCATCGACCGGTCGTGCGCCAGCGACAGGGCGCGCAGCACCGGGGCGAGCACCGCCGCCGCGGCGTGCGGGGGCATGGGGCCGCGCTCGCGCAGCAGCTCGCGCAGCGTGCCGCCGTCGACGAGCTCCATGATCAGGAAGACGTGTCCGGCCGCGTCGTGGCCCTGGTCGTAGACGTTGACCAGCGACTCGTCGGCCATGCGCGCCACCGCACGGGCCTCGCGCTCGAACCGGATGCGGAAGGATTCGTCGTGGACGAACCGGGGGTCCATCACCTTCGCGGCGACGTCGCGGCCCAGCCGCAGATCCGTCGCGCGGTGGACGGAGCTCATGCCGCCGCGCGCGATCAGCGGACCGATGCGGTACCGGCCGTCGAGGACGTCGCCCTCGCTCACTTCAGCCATCAGCCTGTTCTCCTCCCGTTGCCGCCCACCAGTATGGCCGACCGCCGCGCGCCGGTGCCAACGCGGTCGGGCGGTGCGGCGGGACGGGCGGCGGGGCGCGGTATGGTGACGGCGTGAGAAAGATCCCCACGTGCCCCGATGTCCTGCCCGCCGACGAAGAGACGCTGGTGGTCCCCGACGTCGCCGACCACCTCGGCGTTCCGGTGACCCGCGTCCACGCGCTGCTGCAGGAGGGCAAGCTCGTCGCGGTCGAGCGCCGCGGCGTGCCGCAGGTCCCGGTTCTGCTTCTCGACGCCGATGGCGTGAACAAGTTCGCCTCCGGGGCCCTGGCGGTGCTCGCGGACGGCGGATACCGCCCCGAGGAGGCCCTGACCTGGCTGTGGACCGAGGACGAGTCGCTGCCCGGCCGCCCGATCGACGGCCTGCACGGGCATCTGGCGCGGGAGGTCATCCGCCGCGCCCAGGCGCTGGCGTTCTAGCCGGCAGAATTCCGGGGAGCCCTCAGCGGGCCCCACGGGAAAGCCCTCAGACGCCCTTGCGCTCCGTGAGCATGAGCTCCGGGTCCGAGGCGAGGCGGTAGTTCTCGCCGGCGTAGACGCCGGCGGCCTTGGCGGAGTCGTCGGCGAAGGTCAGGACCATCGCCCCGATCGCGTTGTACTTCGGATCGTCGAGGATGGAGCCATGGGTGGTGCCCTTGACCACCGTCCACCACGCCGGGCCCGTGTGCCGGTCGTAGGCCAGGCGGGTCATGGGCCACGGCACCAGCGTCTCGTGCTCGGCCACCATGAACAGGCCCGGCACCGCCGGGGCGGGGCTGGCCACGCCACCGTCGGCGGGGCCGCCCATCACGTCGACCAATCCCGCGGTGCGGAAGCCGACGTCGCGGTACCCGTTGATGGCGCCGTCCAGGAGGGCGCCCATGCGGGCGACGGAGCCGCCGCCCGCGGAATGGCCGACGAGCATCGTCCGCGAAAAGTCGATCTTGCCGTACAGCGGGGAAGACTGGTCCAGGGACTGATCGACCGCGCCCTTCGCAGCGAGCTCGACCTGATAGCCGAACCAGTTGAGGAACGAGTACCCGAGCGACACGACGTACCCGTGGCTGGCGTAGAGACGGGCCTGGCGGTCCAGCATGCCGGGATTGGTGATGATGCCGGGCGACATGACGATCAGCGGCGCGGACTCCAGCGTCCCGTCGGCGATCCCGGCGGGGTAGTAGTACTCGACGCCGATGGGGCTGCGGCCGCCCGTGGGCGCGACGTCGAAGCACGACGGCACCTCCTCGACGTCCATCGAGCTGGCGAGCATCGCGTTGTAGAAGGAATAGAGCAGGTCATCGCACGCCTGTACTTCGCGCGTGGCCCGGACTTCGTGGTCGCCGTACACGCCGAAGTCCTTGCGGATCGTGCCATCGGGGGCGGGCATCGCGGGCGACGCCACTTCCGTCAGGCCGATGCTGGCCGGGCCGATGCCGACCCCGGAGGACCCGGTGGCCTCGGACGAACCGATGGCCGCGTCGGCGATCGGGCCGGGCAGCACCGGAATCTCGGGGAGGGCGGACTGCGCGGATGCGCCGCCGG
The DNA here is from genome assembly GCF_012837295.1 of Corynebacterium sp. Taxonomy (GTDB): domain Bacteria; phylum Actinomycetota; class Actinomycetes; order Mycobacteriales; family Mycobacteriaceae; genus Corynebacterium. The sequence continues at coordinate 2,766 of NZ_DURI01000273.1, forward strand.
CGAGGAGGGTGAGGGTCAGCAGGGTCGCCGCGGCGGCCCCCAGGGTGCGCCGGAATGCGGTGCGCCCGCCGGGGGACTGGAATGGGGTCGTCTTTCGGTGCTTTCTCGTGAAGTGCCCGGAGCATTTGCGGCGGGCGGGGCATCGGGGGAAGTCGTGTGCACGGCGTGCTTCTCGAGCGTGGGCTCGTCGGGCGAGTGCCTCTCGAGCGTCGGCTCGTCGTCAAGCGTGCCACGCCACGTCACCGGCCGCTGGAGTTTTCCGTTAACCAACCAACGCAA
>NZ_DURI01000274.1 GCF_012837295.1 Corynebacterium sp.
CTGCAGCGCCAGCCACCCGCCGACGGCGATGTTGGCCACCAGCGACACCTGCGGCAACGCCTGCAACGCCGGCTGGAAACGCGCGTTGAGCTTCGCCGAACGCATCCGCAGGGCGTAAAGGCCGCGGGAGAGCGAATCGAGCTCGTCGACTTCGCGCGTCGACTGCGCGAAGGCCTTGACCACGCGCACGCCCGTGACGGTTTCCTCGACGTGCGTGGCGACGTCGGCGGCCTTCTGTTGCGCCGTCCACGTCGCGGCGTAGAGCGCGGAGCGGGATTTCAGGGCAATGGCGACCACCGCCGGGATCACCGCCAACCCGACCAGCGTCAGGGGCAGTGACAACATGAGCATGACGCCGACGGTGAGGAAGATCTTCAGCACCGACCCCAGCGTCAGCGGCAGCATCGCCAGCATCCCCTGGATGCCCTGCAAGTCCGAGATCGACCGGGAGACGACCTGCCCGGTGCGGACGCGGTCCTGCGCCGGGCCGTCGAGCGCCTGCAACGCGGTGAGCAAGCGGACGCGCAGATCGTGCTGCACGTCCAGCGACAGCACGCCCGCGGTGAAGCGGCGGACCACCTGCACCAGGAAACGCGCCACGCCGACGCCGACGAACACCGCGATGACCGCCGCCAACGGGGCCATGCCGGAAAACACGGACGCCGACGCGCCGCCGCCGCCCTGGCCCGTGGCGACGTCGATGGCGTCGCGCGTCAGCAGTGGGGTGATGGTCTCCAGGACGGTGAGCAGCGCCGTCGACGCGACCACCGCCGCCAGCGGCCCCGGGTGCCGCAGGCAGGAACGCCAGATGGCGCGCGCCGGGCGACTCGGGGACGTGACGGCGGAATCGGACATTTAGGCGCCGGCGCCCTTGCCGGAATCCTTGCGGGAGTCCTCGCCCGTGTGGTCGTCCTTGCCGCCGATGGCGCCGAAGGACAGGGGGATCTTGGGCAGGGAGAAACCGGCCTTCTTGACGTCGTCGTCGGAAAGCTCGAGCGAGTCGGGCCACGTCGCCGGAATGGGGCCGAGCGCCAGGCGGGCGCGCTCGAGCAGGGTCTTGCCGATCTTGCGGTTCGCGCCCGCGCCGACGACCGCGCCGATGCCCATGGGCATGAGCTTGCCCACGATGGCCAGACGCGCCGACTTGGCGATGCGCTTCTGCGCCTGCTTGATCAGCACCTTGTTCAGGCCGCCGAGCTGCGGGATGCCCAGGCGCGCGATCAGCGACGCGGCCGGATCCTTCTCCGGCGCCTGCTTGCGCAGCGGCTCGTCGCCCATGGCCGCGGCGACGAGCGCCGTGCCGGAGGAGCCCATCAGCGTGACCAGCACGAGGCTGCGGCGGCGCTCTTCCTCCTCGATGTCGATGCCGCGCAGTGACGCCGACGCCAGGGTGTACCAGGCGGCGATTTCGAGGAACACGACCGACTCCAGCGCCACGGCGCCGAGGCCGGTGACGAATCCGACGCCCGGGATGACCGCCGCACCGCCGGCCGCGCCGCCCGAGCCGGTGACCAGGGCGAGGAAGTGGTCGTCGATGCGCTGCTGGATCTGCGCGGGCGTCTCGTGCGGCTTGCGCGCGTGGAGCTGGCGCACGTAGCCGGAGATCGCGGAGGTCTGCCACCCCATCGCGGTGTCCAGCGCCTTGATCAGCATGCGGCCGGCGACGCCGGTCTCCTCCTGCAGCTTCTTCGGGTCCGAGCCGACGGCGTCGGTGAGGAAGCCGCCGTCGCGCGGGGCGCTGTCGACGCCGATGGGGCCGTTGCCGTTGGCGGCGTTCTTGTCGGCGTTGCGGCCGGCGTTGTTCTTGTCGGCGTCGTCCTTGCCAAAGAATCCGAACATGTGGGGTCCTCCTCGTGCGTCGGCGCGCCGTC
>NZ_DURI01000275.1 GCF_012837295.1 Corynebacterium sp.
CCGCCCGCGTTGGCCGGGGCGCGCCGCTCCTTCGCCGGAGATGCGATGGCGGGGCTGACGCTGGCGGCCATCGCGCTGCCGGGGTCGATGGGCACGGCCCAGCTCGTCGGGGCCCCGGCGATCGCCGGATTGGTCGCGTTCATCGTCGGATCGGTCATCTTCGCGCTGGTCGGCGGCCACCGGATCCTGTCGGTCGGCGCGGACTCGTCCATCGCCCCGATGCTCGCAGCCGCTGCGGCGGGCGGGGCCGTCACCGGCGTCGCCACGACGGGCCAGCTCACCGACGCCGGCCACCCCGTCATCGACGCCGAGGCGCTGATGCTCGTCTCGGTGCTGGTCGGCGCGATACTGATGCTCATCGGGGCCGTGCGCGGCGGATGGATCACGCAGTTCCTGTCGCGGCCGGTGACCATCGGGCTGCTGGCGGGCATCGGGCTCGGCATCATCGTCGACCAGCTGCCGGTGGCCATGGGGATGCCCAACCACGGCGGCGGCGTCATCGGCGGCATCGTGGACATGGTCACGAGCTTCGACGAGATCAACCCGTGGACGCTGGCCGCGGCGGGGATCGTCCTGTTCTGCACGCTGGGGGCCGGCCTGATCAGCCCGCGGCTGCCCGGCGCCCTGTTCGGGCTGGCGGCGGCGATGGTCTTTTCCGCCGCCGTCGATCTGCGGTCCAAGGGCGTGGTCACGCTGCCCCGCCCGGATCTGGCGCCGCCGGATCTCGACTTCGCGGCCCTGTCCCCGGGGGCGGCGCTCGAGCTGATGCCGACCGCGCTGGTCATCGCGGTGCTCGTCGTCATCCAGACCGGCGCGACGGAGGCGTCCTTCCCCGGACCGCGGCGCACCATCGACCGCGACCTCGGCGCCATCGGCGTCGCCTCCGCCGCAGCGGGCCTGGTCGGGGCGTTCGCCGTCAACGCGTCGCCTCCGCGCACGTCCGTCATCGCGGCCGCGAAGGGCAGGTCGCAGGTGGTCGGCCTCGTGGCCGCGGTGATCGTCCTGGTGATCGGCGTCCTCGGCGAGGGCCTGCTCCCGTTGCTGCCCACCGCCGCTCTGGCCGCGGTGCTGCTCACGGTCGCGGCGAAGCTGATCAAGGTGCGCTCGATGACGCGCATCGCCCGCTTCAGCCGGACCGAGTTCGCGGTGTGCCTGGCCACGATCGTCCTGGTGGTGTTCGTGGGCGTGGTGCAGGGCGTCATCGTCGCGGCGCTGGTCACGCTGCTCGACCGCACGCGCCGCGAGGCCCGGCCGCCGACGTACCGCAAGGGGATGATCCCCAAATCGAACCACTGGGTCCCCGTCGACGCGGGCACCGCGACGGTGCAGGTCCCGGGCGTTCTGGTGTGGTCGGTGGAGGCCCCGCTGTGGTACGCGGACTCCGATTTCGTCGTCGAGCAGCTGGGCGAGGAACTCACCGGCGACGACGGCCCGTACGCGGCGGTCGTCCTCGACGCCGCCGCCATCGCGGACGTCGATTTCACCGGCGCGGGGGCGCTGGAGTCGATCATCGACGCGCTCGATCACGCACAGCTGCCGTTGATCATCGCCCGCGCGAACCGTCCCGTGCAGAAGGCCGTCGACAAGGCCGGGTTGGCGGGCCGGGTGACCATCGAGCCGACCGTCGCCGATGCGGTGAAGCACGCCGCCCGGCTGGTCGGCCTCGGCGACGAACTGCGCGCGGTCCGCGGCAAGCGCAAGGACATCGCCGCGCTCCGGCAGAGGGGATTGGTCGCCGACGAGGTCATCGAGCAGGTCGAGGAGGAGCTCGAGGCCGAAAAGAAGAAGGAGGAGGCCCGGGAGCTGGAGCGGGGCGACCGGGAGGACGACATTCTTCCCTAGCTCCATCCTCGCCCTCCCCTAGAATGTTCCCGTGGGAATGCTTCGGATCGGGATCTTCATGATGGCCATCTTCACCGCCGCATGGTCGGCCTGGGCTTGGCCGATTCCGGATCCGCTGGTGCGCGTCCCGGGCATCGCCTTCGGCATCGCCGCCGTCGCGCTCGCGATCCTCGGGCTGTTGCGGGGTCGGGGTGGACGGGCCGGGCGCGGGCCGTCGCAAAGCACGGGAAACGCATCGCTTGACGACGCCCACCGGCCCGACCAGGGGCGGGGAGCCGGGAAGACGACGCTGATCGCGATCCTCGTCGAGGTCGTCGCGATTTTCGCGGTCGTGCGCTGGCTGGGCACCGTGAACCCCGATCTGATCCAGCCGGCGATCGCGCTGATCGTCGGCGCGCACTTCCTGGTGTTCCAGTTCAATCCCGCAACCCGTGGCGGCGTGCACGTGGTGACGACCGTCTTCGGCGTGACCGTCGGCGCCATCGGCCTGCTGATGATCCACGGCGACCGGCCCCCGGAGCTCGTCCACGCGCTCGTCGGGCTGGGCATGGCGGCGATCACGCTGACCTACGGGGTGCTGTTCGCCCGGGCGATGCGCACGGCGAATGGCACCGGAAAAGGCGCCGACCGGCTCAGTGCTCGCGCAGAGCCTTGATCAGCTCGTCCTTGTTCATGGTGGAACGGCCCTCGACGTCCAGCTCGCGGGCGCGATCCCGCAGTTCGTCGACCGTCCAGTCGTCGTAGGAGCCGGCCTCCCCGCCCTTGCGGCCGACCTTCTCCCGCGAGGTGTTCGCCGCCGCGTTGGCGATGCGCGCGGCCTTTTCCTTGCTCGCGCCGTCGTCGCGCAGGGCCTCGTAGACCTCGGGATCCTTCACCGACGGGCCCGGATCCTCCTTCTTCCGGGAGCCGCCGGAGTTCCCGCTCGAGTTCTTGCCGGAGTTCTTGGTGTCGCCGTCGGCCATGATCGCCGCCTCTCGTCGTCGCTGCCGTCGTTCGTCTTCGTGCCACCGCACCGCCGACTCTAACGGCGGATCGACCAGCGCCGCGCTCCGCGACGCTTTGTTCAACATCTCGATAGAATGGCGTTCACCCGTTTTAGCGAGAATCGAGGTCCGATGACCACCGCGGAACACGCACGGCTCGCGCCGACGGCCGACCGTGCGACACCCCACGACGATCCCGTCCGCCCCGCGCCGCCGACTCCGCCCA
>NZ_DURI01000276.1 GCF_012837295.1 Corynebacterium sp.
CGGTGAAGTGCGCGTACTTGTCGGAGCCCATCGACTCGAGGACCTCGACGTCGACCTCGGTGACCACGCCGTTGCCGCGCTGGGCTTCGTCGACGATGTTCGCGTCCTCGAAGGCCTCCGGGCGCAGGCCCACGATGACGGCCCGATCCGAGGCATCGTCGAGCTTGGCGCGGAGGTCGTCGGCGAGCGGGATGTCGCCGAGACCCGTGGAGACCACTCCCCGGTTCAGCCGGCCCGGGGTGAAGTTCATCGACGGAGAGCCGATGAAGCCCGCGATGAACAGGTTCTTCGGGTGGTCGTAGAGCTCCTGCGGCTCGCCGACCTGCTGGATGACGCCGCCCTTCATCACCACGACGCGGTCGCCCAGCGTCATCGCCTCCGTCTGGTCGTGGGTGACGTAGACGGTGGTGACGCCCAGCTGATCCTGCAGGCGCGAGATCTCCGCGCGCATCTGCACGCGCAGCTTCGCGTCGAGGTTCGACAGCGGCTCGTCCATGAGGAACACCTTCGGGCGGCGCACGATGGCGCGGCCCATGGCCACGCGCTGGCGCTGGCCGCCCGACAGGTTCGACGGCTTGCGGTCCAGGTACGGATCCAGGTCGAGGATGCGCGACGCCTCCGCGACCTTCTCGTCGATCTCGTTCTTCGGCAGCTTCGCCAGCTTCAGCGGGAACTCGATGTTCTCGCGCACCGTCATGTGCGGGTACAGCGCGTAGGACTGGAACACCATCGCGATGTCGCGGTCCTTCGGGGCGACGTCGTTGACGCGGTCGCCGCCGATGAGCAGATCACCGTCGGTGATGTCCTCCAGGCCGGCGATCATGTTCAGCGTCGTCGACTTGCCGCAACCCGACGGGCCGACGAGGATGATGAACTCCCCGTCCTTGATGTGCAGGTTCGCGTCGTCGACGCCCACCGCACCGTCCGGGAACTTCTTGGACACGTTCTTGAGTTCGATTTCGGCCATGACTTGCTATCCCTTCACTGCGCCGGAGGTCAGCCCGGCCACGATGCGGCGCTGGAAAATGACGACGAAGATGATGATCGGGATGGTGATGACGATCGCCGCCGCGGCGATCGAACCCGTCGGCTCCTCGAACTGGGATGAACCCGTGAAGTTGGCCATCGCGGCCGGGGCGGTGCGGGCGGCCTCCGTGGAGGTCAGCGACACCGCCAGCAGGAAGTCGTTCCACGCGAAGATGAACACCAGGATCGCCGCGGTGACGATGCCCGGGATGGCCAGCGGGGCCACCACCTTGCGGAAAGCCTGGAACGGCGTCGCTCCGTCCATCTGCGCGGCCTTCTCCAGCTCCCACGGGATCTCCTTGAAGAAGGACGACAGGATGAAGATGGCCATCGGCAGAGCGAACGTGATGTACGGCAGGATCAGACCGGGCCACGTGTCGAACAGGCCGAGCTTGCGCTCGATGTCGAACAGCGGGCTGACCAGCGACACCTGCGGGAACATCGCGATGAGCAGCGACACGCCCAGGATCAGGGACTTGCCGGGGAACGTCAGTCGGGCGATGGCGTAGGCCGCCATCGTCCCGACGACGACGGCGATCAACGTGGTGATGATGCCGATGCCGATCGAGTTGATCAGCGCCCGGGTGAACTCCGACGTCTGGAAGATCCCCTTGTAGTTGTCCAGCGTCCACTCACGCGGGATGAAATGCCCGTCGTGGAGCGTTGCCGTGGTCTTGAACGACAGTGACGCGATCCAGGCCACGGGCACGAGCGCGTACAGGACGACGAGAACGAGCGCGATGGTCCACAGCGCCTTTTCTTTTCCGGTTCCTTGCTGCATGGCTGATCACTCCTTCCCGCTGCCCGGCGTCGACGCGCCGAGTCCCTTGACGAAGATGAATGCGATGACGGCCACGCACAGGAAGATCAGCACCGAAATCGCGGAGCCGATGCCCAGGTTGAACGCCTTGAACAGGTTGTTGTAGCCGAGGATCGACACCGAACCGGTGCCGTTGTTGCCCTTGGTCAGAATGTAGATGTTGTCGAACACGCGGAACGCGTCCAGCGTGCGGAACAGCAGTGCCACGATGATCGACGGCTTCATCAGCGGCAGCGTGATCTTGAACAGGCGGTGCCAGAAGCCCGCGCCGTCCAGCGCAGCGGCCTTGAGCACGTCATCCGGCACCAGCGCCAGGCCCGCCAGCAACAGCAGCGCCATGAACGGCGTCGTCTTCCACACCTCGGCGAGGATGATGATGAAGATCGACGGCCACTGCTCGGTCAGCGGCGCCGAGCCGTCGGGAAGCAAATTGGCCAGGTAACCCGTGCCGGGCGTCCAGGCGTAGTTCCACGAGTACGCGGCGGCGACGGTGACGATGCCGTACGGCACCAGCACCACCGTGCGGACGATGCCGCGGCCGAAGATCGCGCGGTGCATGACCATCGCGATGGCCAGACCGAGGATGAACTCGATGATCACCGAGATGACCGTGATGAACACGGTCACCCACAGCGACTCCCACCAGTAGCCCGACGACAGCACCGCGGCGTAGTTGTCCACGCCGACGAACTCGCGGTCGTCCGGGAAACGCAGGTCGTAGCGCTGCATCGACAGCCACACGGCGTAGATGATCGGGTA
>NZ_DURI01000277.1 GCF_012837295.1 Corynebacterium sp.
CATCCTCACGTTTGGCCCATGGAAATCATCCGGGGCGACGTACCCGGCCGGATCTCCCGGACGGGCCCTCCAAGGAAAGGACACGCGATGTTCGCTCCCCTGCCCGACGGCGTCTTCACCCTCTTCCCCGCCCAGGCCCTGAACAACGCCATCGCCTCGATGGACCGCCGCCCGGTCGCGGCCGGCTACCTCGTCGATGGCGACGTCATCTCCTCGGAGACCGACGCCTCGCGCTACAGCTGGCTGGTCTAGGCCCCGCACGGGTCCGGTTTCGGGCCCGCGCCCCGCATCACCTCCGGGTGGCGCGGGGCTTTTTTGCTTGACGACGCCCGGGATCCGCCCGGAATCCGCCCACGCCCCCGCGGTTCGCCGCGCACCCCGACTTCGGGGCCTTGACAAAATTGCCCGAATTGTCCGCTTCTTTCATGTGCGAGGCGTAATCTTTTCCACATGAATGCACCGGCCCTCACCGCTCCAGATCCAGTGCCCCGCGAGCTCCGGGCGGCGGTCGCCGACGAGCGCCTCCCCGCCCTCGTCGTCGACCTCGACGCCGTCGACGCCAACGCCGACGACATGCTCCGCAGGGCGGGCGGCACGCCGATCCGCGTGGCGTCGAAGTCGCTGCGCATCCCCGAGCTGATCAGGCACGTCCTGGCCAAGCCGGGTTTCCAGGGCGTGCTGGCGTACACGTTGCCCGAGGCCCTGATGCTCTACGCCGAGGGCGTCAGCGACGACATTCTCGTGGCCTACCCCACCGCCGACGACGCCGCGCTGGCCGAGCTGTCCGCGGATGCCGGGGCGCGCGCCGCCATCGCGATCATGGTGGACTCCGCCGAGCAGCTGCCCGGGATCGCCCGCCACGCCTCCGAGGATGCGCCGCTGCGGGTCTGCCTGGACATCGACGCCTCGTGGAAGCCGGCGCCGGGCGTGCACATCGGCACGCTGCGCTCCCCCGCCCATTCGCCCCGCCAGGCCGCCGATCTCGCCCGCGCGGTGGACTCGACGCCGGGGCTGCGGGTCATCGGCGTGATGATGTACGAGGGCCACATCGCCGGCCTCGGCGACGCCGGCGCCGGCCCCCGCGACGCGGGCATTCGCGTCATGCAGAAGCTGTCGCGCAAGGAATTGGCCAAGCGCCGCGCGAAGGTCGTCTCGGCCGTCGAGTCGGCCGTCGGAAAGCTCGAGCTGGTCAACGGCGGGGGCACCGGTTCCCTGGAATCCACGTGCGCCGAACGCGCCGTCACCGAGGCCGCCGCCGGTTCCGGGTTCGTCGCGCCCACGCTCTTCGACAACTACCGCGCATTCACGTTGCGCCCGGCGAGCTGGTTCGTCCTGCCCGTCGTCAGGCGCCCGAAGCCGGACACGGTCACCGTCGCCGGCGGCGGGCGCATCGCCTCCGGACCCGCCGGCGAGGACCGCCTGCCCAGCCCCGTCTTCCCCGCCGGCCTCGCCTACGCGAAGGACGAGGGCCCGGGCGAGGTGCAGACGCCGCTGACCGGCGACGCCGCACGCGGCCTGCGCATCGGCGATCCGGTGTGGTTCCGCCACACGAAGGCCGGCGAAACCGCCGAGCACGCAAACGAAGCCATCGTCGTCTCCGATGGCGCCATCATCGGCCGCTGGGCCACCTACCGAGGGAAGGGACTGATCTACTCGTGAGCGGCAAAACCTGGAGCAACTGGGCGGGCACCCAGACGTGCGTGCCCGGCACCGTCCACCAGCCGGCCGACGCCGGCGAAGTCGGGCGGATCGTGCGCGACGCGGTGGCGTCGGGAAGCACCGTCCGCCCCCTGGGCGCGGGCCATTCTTTCACCCCGGTCGCCGTCACCGACGGTCACCGGGTGCAGCTGGACAAGATGACCGGGTTCGTGGGCTCCGATGCCGACGCGGGCACCGTGACGCTGCAGGCCGGCACCCGCCTGCGCGACGTGCCGGGCATCCTTCGCCCCCGCGGGCTGGCGTTGGCCAACCAGGGCGACGTCGATCCGCAGGCGCTGGCCGGCGCGGTGTCCACGGGCACCCACGGCACGGGCCTCGGCTTCACCGGGTTTGCGGGGATGGTCAAGGGCTTCCGCATCGTCGGCGCCGACGGCGAGGAGGTCCACGCCTACGATGGCGCCCCTGGCACGGCCGGCGACCTGTTCCGCCTGGGCCGGCTGAGCCTGGGCATCTTCGGCGTGATCACCGAGCTGACCCTGGAGGGCGTGCCCGCCTTCCGCCTGTCCGCCGACGAGCACGCCGAGAATTTCGACGAGGTCCGCCGCACCTTCCCGGAGCGCGTCGCCGCCGTCGACCACATGGAGTTCTACTGGTTCCCCGGCACCGATCTGGCGCTGGTCAAGGAGAACACCCGCCTGCCCGGCGTCGAGGGCATGGAGTCCGCGAACGATCCCGGCCTGCTCGGGCGCGCGGGCGAGTTCATCGCCGACGAGGTGATCAACAACGCGGGCCTGCTGGCCATGTGCGAGGCCGCGAAGGCCGCGCCGAAGCTGACGCGGAAGCTCAACGCCTTCGCCGCGAAGACGGTGTCCACCCGCCGCTACGTCGACGAGGCCCACAAGGTCTTCGTCTCGCCGCGCCGCGTCCGCTTCTCCGAGATGGAGTACGCCGTCCCGCTGGATTCGCTGCCGGAGGTCCTCGACGAGGTCCGCCGCACCATCGACCGCCACCATGCGTGGGTGTCGTTCCCGCTGGAGATCCGCGCCGCCAAGGGCGACGACGTCGCGCTGTCCACCGCGTACGGCCGCGACAGCGCGTACATCGCCGTGCACCGCTACCACCGCGAGGAGTACCGCGAGTACTTCGATCTGCTGGAGCCGATCTTCCTCGCCGCGGGCGGCCGCCCGCACTGGGGCAAGCTGCACACGCTTGGCGCGGAGCAGTTGCGCGAGCGCTACCCGCTTTTCGACGACGTCGCGCAGCTGCGCCGCCGACTCGACCCGAACGGCGTGTTCCTCAACGACCATCTCCGCGGACTGTTCGAGGGATAGGGGCCTCGCTCGCCCGGGCTCAGGCGCCGAGTCGTTCTGCGCGCCTGCGCCGGCGGTTGCGCCCGTGGCGCAGGACGATGTCGGCGACGAACACCGCCACCGCCACCCAGATGATGACGTAGCCGATCCAGCGGGCCGGTTCCAGATGCTCGCCCGCGATGAAGATGGCGATGCTCATCTGCATCATCGGCGTGATGTACTGCATCAGGCCGATGGTGGACAGCGGGATCTTCTTAGCGCCGATGCCGAACAGGAGAAGGGGCACGGCCGTCGCAAAGCCCGCGGACACCAGGAGCAGCGCGTGCCCGGGCCCGTGCGCGGTGAAGGTGCCGGTGCCCTGCGCGCCGAGGAAGGCGAGGTAGGCGATGGCCAGCGGCGTCATGATCGCCGACTCCGCCGTCAGCGAGGCGGTGGCGGAGAGGTCGACGCGCTTCTTCATCAGCCCATAGAAGCCGAAGCTGAACGCCAGCAGCAGGGCGATGACCGGGGGCCGGCCCACGCCGATGGTCAGCACGATCACCGCGATCGCGGCGATGCCCACCGACCATTTCTGCAGCACCGACAGCCGCTCCTTGAGGAAGATCACCCCGAGCAGCACCGACACCAGCGGATTGATGAAGTAGCCCAGCGCCGCCTCGGCGATGTGGCCCGAGTTGACCGCGTAGACGTACACGCCCCAATTGACCGCAATGAAAAACGCCGCGGCGGCGACGATGCCCCACGTGCGCCGCGACGCCTCCCGCAGTTCGCGCCACTTGCGCATGACCAGCAGGATCACCGCCATGACCACGAGGGTCCACACGAACCGGTGCGCGAGGATCTCCACCGGGCCCGCCGGCTGCAGCAGCGGGAAGTACAGCGGGAACGCGCCCCACAGCAGATACGCGAGGAAAGCCTGGATCACCGCGGCACCGTTTCGGGCGCGGGTTCGGGTGCGGGTTCGGTGGCCGTTTCGGGGGCGGGCTCCGGCGCGGGCTCACCCGCGGGAGCAGGCGCCGGCTCCGGAACGGGCGCGGGACCCGGGTCCGGCAAGGGCAGCGGGCGGAC
>NZ_DURI01000278.1 GCF_012837295.1 Corynebacterium sp.
GCACGACCTGCGGGGCGCCGGCGGCGGGCTTGACGATCTGCCCGCCCTGGAAATCCTGCACGACCCCGCCGGGGACGTCGCGGCGATCGGAGGTCGGGTAGCCCAGGCGGCCCTTCTCCCAGCCCTCGTTGCCCCACAGGTTCATGAAGTCGCCCATCACCAGGTACGCGCCGGTCTCGTGCGTCCAGTAGATGGAGCCGTTTTCGAAGTGGACGTAGCGGCCGTCGCCGTCCGGCGTGGCCATCTCGCTGGTCTTCGGGTAGCCCAGCGGCGACGACGGGCCGCCGACCTCGTGGTAGCGGGCGCCGATGCGGCCCCACACGAACTGGGCACCGGTGGCCGGGTGCCAGTAGGCGCGGCCGTTGGTGAAGTCCTGCGCCACGCCACCGTTGCCGGCCTCGTACTCCGGCGACAGGCACGAACCCATGTTGTCGAAGTTCTTGATGCGATCGCCGATGGCTCCGGACACGACGCAATTGGCTCCGCGGTCGTCGTCGGAAAGCTGGAGGGCGTCGGCCAGCTGCGGCCAGGACTGGTTCATCTCGAACTGCCAGTACGGCCAGGAGTGCGTGCCGGAGTCGCGGATCTTCAGGGTCAGCGGCACGTCGGCGGCGCGGGCGCGCTGCGCGAAGGTCTCCGTCGTCATGCGGGCGATGACCTCGAGGCCGAAGCCCGCCGTATTCTCCGGGATGCCCGGGAGGCTCTGCGAGGGGACGTCCCACTCGCCGGTGTTGCCGCTGCCAGCCGACGCGTAGAGCGAGATGCCCTTCAGCGCCTCGACGTTGAGCTTCGGATCATTGTCCTTCCAACGCTGGTCGGTGGGCGGGCCCCACATCTTGTTGGCGTCGTAGCCGCCGGCCTCCTGCATCGCCCGGCCGATCGCCTGCGGCATGCCGCGCGACGACGTATCCAGGTAACCGGAGTAGCTGCCCGCGAACCGGAACAGCTCCGGGTGGTGCGCCGCCAGGTTGAACGCCGCGGTGCCGCCCATGGACAGGCCGACGACGGCGCGGTCCTCGTTGGCGCGCCAGCCCTCGCGCAGCACGGGGATCATCTCCTGGATCAGGAAGGACTCCCACTGGTAGTTCTTGCCATTGTCCGGCTCGTTCCAGTTGGTGTAGAACGACGACTCGCCGCCGACGGGCATGACCACGATGACGTTCTTGTCGGCGTAGTAGCGCTCGATGTTGGTCTCGAGGACCCAGCCGTTCCAGTCGTCGCGGGCGCGCATGCCGTCCAGGTGCCAGACGGTCGGGAACGTGCGGCCGGGGTCGCGGTTCCAGTCGCGCGGCAGCAGCATGTCCACCTTGACCGGGACGTCCGGCATGGCGGCGGACTTGATGTGCAGCATCACCCGGCGCTCGGTGAGCCACTGCACCTTCTCCACCTCGACGTTGCCGGGCAGGTTCGGCAGGTTCTGCTCGGTTTCGCGGATGGGCGTCGGTTCGCGGCCGGGCTCGGGCGCGGGGGTCCACAGGGAGGACTGCATCGGCAGGACGGTGCGGTCGTCGTTGCTTGACGACGACCCCTCGCCCGCCGCAGGAGCCGCGGAGCTTTCCGGCGCCGCCGAACTCGTGGCGGACGTGGATTCGGAGGCGGCGTCGGACTTCGCCGCCCCGTCGGATTCCGCGGGGGACGCCTGCGCCGGCGCCGCGGCGAGGGTCAGTGCCAGCGGGATCGCCGTGAGCGCGGCGAGCACCCGGGAC
>NZ_DURI01000279.1 GCF_012837295.1 Corynebacterium sp.
ACTTGCTTCCTTACCTCACTTACTATGATACAGGTGTTCGACCGCCACGCAATCGAACGCGAGGCAACGTTTCGGCGACTTTATGCACCACGAGCACCATTCGCACCGTTCAATGTTCCACCACATGTGATCGCATACATTTACGAACGGCGCGCCCCATGAGGTAGAGGTCACGTGCCAGCGGGCACGGATTCGGCGATGCGCTGACGGGCGCCGACGACGAGCCGAACGGTCCCACGGCGCCACGAAACACCACACCTCCCACGAACCCGCCGGCACGTCGTCAAGCACAGACGCGAAAGGCCCGCACCGCCGCAGGTGCGGCAGGTGCGGGCCCGACTGACGCGGCTAGCCCTGCGCGGACACGGCCTCGCCGAGCGGCGCATCGCCGTCAAGGAAGGCGATCTCGCGGCCGCGCTCACCGGCGAGTTCGTCGAAACGGCCGACGACGTGCGCGATCATGGCCGCGACGGTCGCCCGGGCGGTGGTTCGCTCCACGCCCTCCGGAACCTCCGCGGCATCGTCGCCGACGAAGACGTTGCCGGCGGGCTCTTCGGTGAGCGCCCCGGGCTTCAGGATGACGTACCGCAGCCCCGACCCGCGCAGATGCTCGTCGGCGGCGGCCTTCGCGTCGGCGTAATGAACGAACGCATTGTCCTCCGGCACACCGTGATCGGGCCGCGCGCCCCAGTACGACACCATCACGTAACCCGCCTCGCGCGGGCAGGCGTCCATCGACGCGATCGCGGCGACCTCGTCGACGGCCTTCGTGCGCGCCGGATCACCGCCGCCGGCGCCCGCCGACCACACGACCAGGTCCGTCCCCTCCAGGAGCGCCGACCACCCGCCGGCGTCGAGCCGCTCGATGTCGACGACGTGCGGCTGCGCACCGGTCGCCTCCACCTCGTCGGCGTGCTCCGGATTGCGGATCACCCCGACGACCTCATGCCCCGCGGCCGCCAGCAACGGCAGCGCCCGCAGCGCGACTTTTCCATGTGCACCGATGATGTGGATTCGCATGGCCCCACGCTACCGACGCCGCGCGGGTCCCGCTTTTTCGCTTTACGACGCCGCGATCAACGCCAGCAGCTGCGCCCCGAACCTCTCGACCTTCACGGGACCGATGCCCGGCACGGCCAGCAGCTCCGCGGGCTCGGAGGGGCGGGCCTCGGCGATGGCGGCGAGCGTGGCGTCGGAGAAGACGACGTAGGCGGGCACCGACATCTCGCGGGCGGTCTCGGCGCGCCAGGCGCGGATGGTCTCCACCAGCTGCGGGTCGACGTCCGACGGGCACGACGAGCAGCGGCCGATGATGCGTTCCGCGTTCGTGGCCAGGCGGCCGCCGCACGTCCGGCACGTGGTGGGCTTCTTCTTCGACGGCTGCGGCGCGGGGGCCGCGACCAGGCCGGGAACGTCGAGGCCCTCGAGGAAGCGGCTGCGGCGGCGGGTGCGGCGGCCGCCCTCCTGCCGCGACAGCGACCACGACAATTCCAGGTGCTCGCGGGCGCGGGTGACGCCGACGTACAGGAGCCGCCGTTCCTCCTCGACGTCCTGGGAGTCGTCGCCCTTTTTGAGCGCGTGCTGGATGGGGATGTTGCCGTCGGTGAGCCCGACGAGGAACACAGCGTCCCACTCCAGGCCCTTCGCCGCATGGAGGCTGGCCAGGGTCACGCCCTGCACCGTCGGCGGCTGCTTCGCCTGCTGGCGGGTGCGCAGCTGGCCGAGCAGGCCCTCGATGCGCAGCTCCGGATCGGCGTGGACGAGTTCCTCGCACAGATCCGCCAGGGCGCCCAGCGACTGCCAGCGCTCGCGGGCCTGCGCGCCCTCGGGCTCTTCCTTGGTCAGGCCGAGCGGCACCAGCGTCTGCCGCACCAGCGACGACAGCTTCCGGCCGACCAGCGCCTCTCCGGTCGTACCCGTCGAACCGTCTCCGGTGGTGGCGACGTCCGGCCGCCGCGCCACGCGGATGAGCTCCGCGACGGCCTGCTTGATCTCCGGGCGCTGGTAGAAGCCCTCGCCGCCGCGCACCTGGTACGGGATCGCGGCCTCGCTGAGCGCCTGCTCGAACACGGCCGACTGCGCGTTGACGCGGTAGAGCACCGCGATCTCGGAGGCCGGCACCCCGGCATCCATCAGCCTGCGGATCTGCTTGGCGACGATCCGCGCCTCCTGCGGTTCATCGTCGTACTCGGTGTAGCCCGGTTCCGGGCCGTCGGGGCGCTGGCCGACCAGCTGCAGGCGCGAACCGGCGAGCCGGCCCTTCGCCTTGCCGATGACCTCGTTGGCCAAGTGCACCACCTGCGGCGTCGAACGGTAGTCGCGCTGCAGGCGCACGACGGTGGCGTCCGGGAAACGGCGCGAGAAGCCCATGAGGTACTCCGGGGTCGCGCCCGTGAACGAATAGATGGTCTGGTTGGCGTCGCCGACGACGGTGAGGTCGTCGCGATCGCCGAGCCACGCGTCGAGGACCCGCTGCTGCAGCGGGGTGACGTCCTGGTACTCGTCGACGACGAAGCTGCGGTACTGGGCGCGGAACTCCTCCGCCACCGCCCGCGAATTCTCCATGGCGCCGGCGGTGTGCAGCAGCAGGTCGTCGAAGTCGAGCAGCATGCCATCGGGCGAGGTCTTCATGTCCTCGTACGTCCGGTAGGCGTTGGCCAGCTTGTCGGCGGGCACGGGCGCGACGCGGCCCCGCTCGTCGACGGCCGCGGCATAACCTTCGGGGGTCACCAGCGACGCCTTCGCCCACTCGATCTCGCCCATGACGTCGCGGATGGTCTCCTTGCCGGAGTCCAGGCCGGTGGCGCGCACGGCTCGGGCGACGACGGAGAACTTGTTGTCCAGCAGCCGCCACGGCAGATCCCCGGCGACCTGCGGCCAAAAGTACCGAAGCTGGCGCAACGCCGCGGAGTGGAACGTCCGCGCCTGCACGCCCGTCGACCCCATCGCGGTGAGGCGGTCGCGCATCTCGCCGGCCGCCCGCGCCGTGAACGTCACGGCGAGGATCTTCTGCGGCTGCACGAACCCCGACCGGATCAGGTGGTCGATGCGGTGCGTGATGGTGCGGGTCTTGCCGGTGCCGGCGCCCGCCAGGATGCACACGGGCCCCAGCGGCGCGGTGGCCGCCTCGAGCTGGTCCGGGTCGAGGGCGATGGCCCCACTGAAAGCGGGGTTACTTGACGGCATCCGGATCGGCTTCCTCCTTGAGCACGCGGCGGACGAACAGCAGCCGGTCGCCCGGCTCGACGGACTCGCACTCCGGCGAATCGATGCGGTACAGCTCGCCGGAGCGCACGACGCCCAGCACGATGTCCGCCAGGTGGCGCGGGTTGGCGCCGATCTCCTCCTCGGTGACCAGGCGCTCCGCGACGGAGAAGCCTTCGTCGGGGCTGAGCAGGTCCTCCATCATCTCCACGACCGACGGGGTGACGGTGGCCAGGCCGAGCATGCGGCCGGCGGTCTCGGAGGAGATGACCACCTGGTCGGCGCCGGACTGGGTGAGCAGGTGGCGGTTCTCCGACTCGCGCACCGACGCCACGATCGTCGCGCCGGGGGCGATCTCGCGCACCGACAGGGTCACCAGCACCGCCGTGTCGTCCTTGTTCGGGGCGACGACGACGGACCGCGCCCGCGGCACGCCGGCGAGTTTGAGCACGTCGCCCTTCGTGGCGGACCCGTGGACGGTGACCAGGCCGCGGACGCTGGCCTGCTCCAGCGCCTGCTGGTCCTTGTCCACGACGACGATCTGCGACGGGTCCGTGCCGTCGGCGAGCAGCGCCGCGATGGCGGACCGGCCCTTGGTGCCGTAGCCGATGACGACGGTGTGGTTGCGCATTTGCTTCCTCCAACGCTGGATCTGCAGTGCCCGGCGGGACTCCTCCGTCAGCACCGTCAGGGTCGTGCCGACCAAGAGGGCCAGGAACACCACGCGCAGCGGGGTGATGACCAGAATGTTCAGGATGCGGGCCCGCTCCGTCACCGGCGCGATGTCGCCGTAACCGGTGGTCGACAGCGACACCGCCGAGTAGTACAGGGCGTCGACGAACGTCAGGTGCTCGGAGTACCCGCGGCGGTCGACGTACACGACGATCGCCGCGATGAGCAGCATCGCCAGCGCGTAGCTCAGCCGCCGCACGATGAGCCGCCACGGGCCCCGCCGCGCGGCCTCGGGCATGCGGATGACGCCCAGCAGGGCGTGGTCCGGCAGGTCGTCCAACTCGATGTCGGCGCCGAACCGATCGCGGATCTTGTCGCGCACCGTCAGTCACCTTTCCCCGTCGTCGTGTCGGCGACGAGCTCGCGCATCGCCTCGTCCAACTCTAGCCGGTCGGGCAGGTCCCGCCCGGACGGTTCCACGGTGACGCCCTCGGCGATGTAGTGGAACGCCGCCCGCACGTCCCCGGGTTCGACGTCCTCGCCCGCGGCCCGGCGCCGGTCCGCCCACGCGATGCGGTACACCGCCAGCTGCAGCGCCGCCTGCCGGGCCTTCTCCCCGACCGGCCGCCGCCCCGTCTTCCAGTCGACGACCATCCACCGCCCGTCGATGCGGAACACCGCGTCGATGCGGCCGACGATGCGCCGGCCGCCGACGCCGATGTCGAACGGCTCCTCCACGAACTCCGGCGTGCGATCCGCCCATTCGCTCTCCGAGAACCGCTCCTTGAGCTTTTCGACGGCCACGTCCACCCCTTCGCCGTCCCCGTCGACGGTGGCGAACAGGTCGTCGTCGTCAAGCAAAACCGCCGAACCGAAACGGTTCTCCAACCAGGCATGGAAAGCCGTGCCGCGACGCGCGAAACGATTCGGCTTGTACGGCAGGGGCCGGGCCCGCCGGCGCGCGAAGGCCTCCGGATCGGCGCGCAGGGCCTGGTACTCGCTGGTGGACAGCTGCACCGGCATGGGCACCGAGACCGCCTCGGCGCGGGCGCGGCGGCGTTCCTCCAGGAGCATGGACACCTCGTCCTCCCACACGCGGGAAATGTCGCCGTCGATGGGGGCGGACTCCGCGGTGGCGCCCGCCCGGACCAGCTCCGCACCCCGTTCGAGCACGGCGCGGCGGGCGACATCGGGCGCGGCGGGCCAGGCCACCCCCTCCGCATCCGGGATGGGCAGCGGGTCATCGGAGGCGGCGTCGACCCAGGTCTCCACCGCGTCGGGGCGCAGCGCGCGCAGGGACGCCAGATGTTCCGACGGGCCGTCGGGCTTCTTCCGCCCCGGCGTCAACCGCTGGCACCCCGAGACGAGCAGCGTGTCCTCTGCGCGGGTGACGGCGACGTAGAAGAGGCGGTCGGCCTCGGCGATCTTGGCGGCCCGGTACTCCGCCTTGTGCTCGTCGAGCGCCGCGACCACCTCGCCCTGATGCTCCGCCCCGGAGGTGTCCAGCACGGGCGCGCCATCGCCGGACTCGCCGCCGGCCACCACGTCGGAGGGCAGCAGCTGGGCCTTGGTCAGCCACGTGTCCACCATGACCTCGTCGTACACGGACGCGCACACGTGCGGCACCGCCACGACGTTCCACTCGAGGCCCTTGGCCTTGTGGACGGTCATGATCTCCACGCGGTCGCCCTTCATCCGGGTCTTGCCGGGTTCCAGGCCCTTGTCGTGGGCGGCCGCCCGGTCCAGGTAACCGAGGAACGCCGCCAGCTCCCCGCCGACCCTCCGTGAGAAGTCCGCCGCGACCTCGGTGAACCTGTCCAGGTGGACCGTTCCCGGGCCGAGTCCGGCCGCCGCCTCGATGCGGATGCCGAAGGCCTCCTCGACGTCGGCGATGAGCTCCGGCAGCGGCTTCCGCAGCGAGAACCGCCGCAGGTTGCGCAGCGCCGCGGACAGCTCCGCGATCCGCCGACGGCCTTCGTCCGAGTAGCCCGGCGCGGCCGGGCCCTCGTCGTTCAGGGCCGGGTCCGCCACCGCGTGCCCGAGGCCGGTCGGCGGCGTCGCGCGCTCGCGGGCCACCCGCGCGAGATCCGCGTCGAGGGCGGACAGGGGGCCGTCGACCTCGTCGGCGTCCTCGTCGCCGTCGCGGGCGTAGCGGGCGAGCTGGCGGGCGC
>NZ_DURI01000280.1 GCF_012837295.1 Corynebacterium sp.
AAGTGGCGCGTCTTGTAGCCGTTGGAGGCGCTGTAGGTGTTGCCGTGCATCGGGTCGCACTGCCAGATGACCTTGTGGCCGGTGGCCTCGACCGCTTCGACGATGGGCGGCAGCGCCGTGCGGACCTTGTCGTTGCCCATGCGCGACGTCAGCGTCAGGCGGCCAGGCTGGAACAGCGGGTCGAGCTTCTCCACGTAGGCGACGGCCTCCTCCGGCGTCGTCTTCGGGCCGATCTTCACGCCGACCGGGTTGCCGATCAGCGCCGCCAGCGCGACGTGGAAGTCGTCGAGGCCGCGGGTGCGCTCGCCGATCCACAGCTGGTGCGCCGACAGGTTGTACAGCTTGTCGTCGCCGGACTCGTCGTGGGCCAGGCGCAGCATGGCGCGCTCGTAGTCGACGACCAGCGCCTCGTGCGAGCAGTAGATGTCGGCGGTCTGCAGGTTCGAGTCGGACACGCCGCAGGCCTGCATGAAGCGCAGGGCGTGGTCGATCTCGCGGGCCAGATCCTCGTAGCGGGCGCCGGCCGGGGAGTTGGTGACGAACTCGCGGTTCCACTCGTGCAGGCGGTGCAGGTCGGCGGTGCCGGAGCCGGTCAGCGCGCGGACCATGTTCATGGCGGCCGACGCGTTGGCGTAGGCGCGGACCATGCGGGCCGGGTCGTGGACGCGGGCTTCCTCGGTCGCCTCGACGCCGTTGACCATGTCGCCGCGGTAGCTGAGCAGCCCCTCGGAGTCACGGTCGGCCGAACGCGGCTTGGCGTACTGGCCGGCGATGCGGGCCATCTTCACCACCGGCGTCGACGCGCCGTAGGTGAGGACGACGGCCATCTGCAGCAGCGTCTTGATGTTCGCCCGGATGTGGGGCTCGGTGTTGGACTCGAAGGTCTCCGCGCAGTCGCCGCCCTGGAGCAGGAAGGCGCGGCCCATGGCCACGTCCGCCAACTCCTCCTTGAGCTTGCGCACCTCGGGCGCCACCACGATCGGCGGCACCGACTCGAGGATGCGGCGCACGTTGGCGGCGGCCTTCGGATCCCACGACGGCTGCTGCAGCGCCTGGCGCGACAGGGCGTCTTCGAAGCGCTCGCGGATGCCGTCGGGAAGCGGGGGCAGATCGGGGAGATCGTTTACGGGGAGGTCAATGGTCCAACTCACGGATGCAATCGTAGCCGACCATGTCAACCGCACCCGCAGCCGCCGGGTGCGGGGGCTCCGGGGCGGGTGCCGCGGGCGGTTGCGCGTGCTTTGCGACGGCCCGCGCTCAGCGCGAGGGGCGCACCTTCGCGATCGCCCGGTACCGCACGAGATTGTGGCGCGCGTCGGCCAGGGCGTCGTGGCGGCCGTCGTCCTGGCGGGGCAGGCGCGGTTCTCCCGCCATCTCCCAGTACTGCTTGAGTTCCCTGGTGAAGCGCGGGATCTTCCGCGGCAGCCGGGTCATGTCGCCCCACAGTTGGGCCAGGACGACGTGGTCGTAGGCGCCCACCCAGGCCCACAGTTCCGGGTCGCCGGCGCCCGGGGCGAGCAGGAAGCGCTCGAGGTCGTCGCGGATCGTCGCCCGGGACTTCCACAGTGGCGACGACGGATTGGGCAGTTGGTTGAGCACGTTGGCCCGCACCCACGGCCCGGCCTTGCGGGCGTCGAATTCCGAGGAGATCGCGTAGTACTCGCGGCCGTCCTCGGCGACGACACCGATGGAGACCAGATCGATGGTCCGGCCGTCTTCGATGAACTCGGTGTCGTAGAAATAGCGCACGACGCACAGGATAACCCGTGCGCCGCGTCATCGTCCCCGGTGGGGCGGCCGAAGATCGGCGGCGGTGAATTCGCCCGCCGGGTGCCGCAGGGGCCTACGCCAGCGGGCGCTCCAGGCGGCCGCCCGGCTCGGTGCCCTCCGGGTAACCGTCGCCTGCGGCCAGCGACGCCTTGACGTCGGCCGAGTAGGCGTCGACGTAGGTCTGGCCGCTGAGCTTCTGCAGCGCCGCCATCAGATCGTCGGTCAATGCCCGGGCGTTGGCGTACTCGTCGCCGCGGTCGCGGTAATCGGCCGGGTCCAACGGATCGCCGATCTCCACGCCGACCTTGCGGGGCCGCGGGAACCAGCTGCCAATGGGGTTGACCTCGCCAGTGCCCTTCATCGCCACCGGGTACACGGGCACGCCGGTGCGCAGCGCGACGCGGGCCAGGCCGGTCTTGCCCCGGTACAGGCGACCATCGGCCGAGCGGGTGCCTTCCGGGTACATGCCCAGCAAGTCGCCGCGCTCCAGCACGGCAATGCCGGCGTCGAGGGCGTCCTGGGCGGCGTCGCCGGACTTGCGGTCGATGGGCACCTGGCCGGTGTTGGTGAAGAAGAATTTCTGGATCCGCCCGACCAAGCCCGGGGACGTGAAGTACTCCTTCTTCGCCAGG
>NZ_DURI01000281.1 GCF_012837295.1 Corynebacterium sp.
GTCCTGGAGCTCGTGGAGGGCGTCCGCGCCGTCCACGGCCTGACGGTCATCGCGGCCATGCACGATCTGACGCTGGCGGGCCAGCACGGGGACCGGGTGGCGTTGCTTCACCACGGCGCGCTCGAATGCGTCGGCATGCCGGACGAGATTCTAACGGCGCAGCGCATCTCCGACGTGTACGGCGCGGACGTGGAAATCCTGCATCGGCCGGATGGTCCGGTCGTGGCTCCCGTGCGCCGCCGCCGGCGCTGATTCCCCGCGCCATCCGGGCATGATCGGGGCACCGCCGCCACGCGAACACCCCCGTACTGGGGTGGTCGAAACCCACCCCCGAATCGGGCTGCACATGCCCCGACACCCGGCCCGCAATCAGACCGTTGTCGTTCCGTGACCAACGCCGCAACATGCGACTCACGTACCCCATGCACCCCGCGCGACACGACCGGAAACCAGGCGGACCAGTTTAGTTATGTACTTATCCGGCGCACCCCGATCAGAGGTTCGCGCTGGTTGCGGATTCAACGCCGAACGGGGGCACCCGTCGCAAAGCAGAAGCGTTACCCCCGGCCACTGCCCCCGCACGGTGGGCCCATGCCCGAGTCGCCCGAATGGGGTCGACGGCGGGCGCCCACGGGGTCACGAATCGACCGGAAATCCCCACCCCCGACCCCCGAAAACCCGATCTGCCCGGAAACCAAACAAGCTGCCGAGGACCCCGCCACTGTGTAAAAATACGATCCGCTCGCGACGCGTTCATGCGCCGCCCGCTTTCGTGGCATGCCAGCCGTGCCGCGCATCCGATTCCTCTCGCGGGAATTCGACCCCGGACAACGACGCGCCCCACGGGGACGCCGCCGAAGACGGGGCCGAGCGACCGCGCCAGAAACGTTCCCGAAAGCCGGAGACTTCATGACCACGTCCCTCATCGCCGCTGATCCCAAACAGCGCAAGCGCGTCCTGTCGGGCACGCTCATCGGCACCACCATCGAGTGGTACGACTTCCTCATCTACGCGCAGGCCGCCGGCATCGTGCTGGCGCCCCTGTACCTGGAGCCCGCCGCCCAGGACAACGCGCAGTTCGCGCAGATCATCGCCTGGGCGACCCTGGGCATCTCCTTCCTGTTCCGCCCGCTGGGCGCCGTCATCGCCGGCCACCTCGGCGACAAGTACGGCCGCAAGATGATCCTGGTGTTCACCCTCATCGGCATGGGCGTGGCCACCTTCCTCATCGGTCTGCTGCCGACTTACGACACCATCGGCATCGCCGCACCGATCCTTCTGATCCTGCTGCGCATCCTGCAGGGCGTCTCCGCCGGCGGCGAGTGGGGCGGCGCGGCCCTGATGTCCGTCGAGTACGCCCCGGATAACCGCCGCGGCCTGTTCGGCGCGTTCCCGCAGTCCGGCGTCCCGCTGGGCCTGACCATCGCCACCTCGGTCATGCTGATCACCATGGGCATCGTCGGCACCGAGAACTACCTCGCCTGGGGCTGGCGCATCCCGTTCCTGCTCTCCATCGTGCTGGTCGTCATCGGCTACGCCATCCGCCGCCTCGTCGACGAGTCCCCGGTGTTCCAGGCCATGCAGGCCGAGTCCGCCGAGCGTTCCGCCCCGCTGCCGCTGCTGTTCAAGAAGCACTGGGGCAAGGTCATCCAGGGCGCGCTGATCTTCGCCGCCCAGCAGGCCGCCGGTTACCTGGTCATCGCCTTCTTCGGTTCCTACGCGCAGAAGACGCTGGGCCTGTCCCCGGCCGTCGCGTGGACCGGCACCCTGGTCGGCGGCATCCTGTGGACGATCTTCATGTTCGTCGCCGGCGCGTGGTCCGACAAAATCGGTCGCCGCAACACGTTCATCATCGGCTACGTGCTGCTGGTCATCGTCGAGGCGATCATGTGGTTCCTCGTCGACTCCGGCAACCCGTTCCTGTACGTCCTGGCGATCGCCCTGCTGGCCCTGCCGCTGGCACTGACGCTCGGTCCCCAGCCGGCCATGTACGCCGAGATGTTCCCGGCCGACGTCCGCTACTCCGGCGTCTCCATCGCCTACGCCCTGGGCGCCATCCTCGGCGGCGCGTTCGCCCCGATGATCGCCCAGATGATCCTCGACTCGACCGGCAAGGCGTGGATGATCTCGATCTACCTCATCGCCCTGACCGTGCCCGCGTTCATCGCGCTGCTGATGCTGCCGAAGAACATGGAGCAGCGCGACCTCCTGACCATGCGCCACGAGGACGTGTAGTCCGCCTCCGCGCGGCTTTCCACCCACACCGCGCGATCGCCGGGCCGCCCCCTGAGCGGTTCGCAGCGCGTCTCCGCTTCGAAACCCGCCCGCCCCGATTCTCCGGGGCCGGTGGGTTTCGGCGTTGGGGGGGGCGGCGGGGCGACCGGGCGGGTTCGGGGGCTTTGCGACGGCCCCGCGCTCAGCCCATCCGCTGCCGCAGCGCCTCGGCGATCTGCTTCGGCTTCGGCACGGAACCTCCGACGACGAGTTCCCCGTCGACCATGAGGCCGGGGGTCTTCATCAGCCCTGTGGCGGCGATGGCCGCGTAATCCGTGACCTTCTCCACCGTCGCGTCGGCGCCGAGCTCGTCGAGCGCGGCCCTGGTGTTGGATTCGAGCTTGTCGCATTTCTTGCAACCGGGTCCGAGGATCTGGATGTGCATGGGGGTGGTCCTTTCTCGAAGGGGCCGCATGGTGGCGGCGGTCGACGCCGACCTATGCGGCCGGGTCGGGAGGTGTGCGTCAGGCGATGAAGTTGAACAGGTAGCCGAGAATGATGATGCCCAGCGTCACCGTCCCGAAGAACAGGGCGAGCAACGGGGGTTTGAGGACGCGGCGGAGCATGATGCCCTGGGGGATGGACAGGGCGATGGAGCTCATCATGAACGCCATGACCGTGCCCAGGGACATGCCCTTGGCCCACAGCGCTTCACCGACGGGCACCACTCCCGCTCCGTTGACGTAGAGCGGGACTCCCGCCAGCGCGGCCACGGGGACCGCCAGGGGGTTGTCCGGACCCGCCCAGCGGGCGAAGAAGTCGGTGGGCACCCAGCCGTGGATCGCCGCCCCGAGCGCGACTCCGACCAGCACCCACGCCCACACGTCCCGGAAGATGTCCTTGGTCTCCTCGACGGCGGCTCCGACGCGGTCGCGCAGGGACGGGGGCCCGTCGGCGTCGGAAAGCGAAACGACGGCGCCGCTCTTGACGATGTCCTCGACCCAACGGTCGAGGTCGAAACGCGAGAACACCCAGCCGACGGTCATGGACAGGGCTGCCCCGGCGATGACGTAGGCGGCCGCGTACTCCCACCCGAATTGGTCGCCGATCATGATCGCGGCGATTTCGCTGACCAGCGGAGACGCGACCAGGAACGTCAGCGTGATCGACAGCGGAATGCCCGCGGCGACGAATCCGATGAACAGCGGGATGGAACTGCACGAGCAAAACGGCGTGGCCACGCCCAGCACGACCGCCAGGAAGAGGCCGAGCGCCAGCCCCTTGCCCTCGAGGTAGGCGCGGGCCTTGCCCAGGTCCAGCGATGCGCGGGCCAGTCCGACGGCGAACATCAGGCCCAGGAGCAGCAGGAAAATCTTGGTGACGTCGTAAAGGAAGAAGTGCACCGCCCCGACGACCCGGCCGCCGCCGGCGGGGTCCAGGCCCAATGCGGTGAAAAGCGCGTCCCACGCCCATTCGTTGAGCGCGTACAGCCCGGCCCATGCCACTGCGGCGCCGGCCAGCATCCCGATGGTGGGCCAGTCGGCGCTCCGGCGGGGCGGAGGCTCCGCCGGCCGGGATCGTGATTGCGCCATTTCGACCATGATCTAATCGTATCCCCGGAAATACACCTTGACCAGGGGTGAACCCGAGTGCGCTTCCCCACTCCGCCCCCCGAAGAACCAGAAAACCCCGGCCCAACCATCTGGTTGAACCGGGGTTTTCGTGGAGCCGCCTGCGAGAATCGAACTCGCGACCTTTTCATTACGAGTGAAGCGCTCTACCGACTGAGCTAAGGCGGCGTGGTCGCCACGACATGCGTGGTTACCGCCGAAATCTTAACGCACCGCCCGCGCGCCCCAAAATCCGGCCCCTACCCGGCGGTATGCGATTGCTTGCCGACGGCCCGCCTCACCTCTGCCCCACCCGGCACGCCACCTGCATCGCGCCCATCATCCCGTCGAGCGCGACGGCGGGACGGACGTTGCGGGCCATGGCTTCCCGGGCGTCCATGACCGCGTCGATGCACGCCACCAGCCCCTCCGCCGACACGCGGCGCGCCAGTTCCGCCGCCGTGCGACGGCGGTCCGGGTTGATGGGCACCGGACCAGAGCCGACGCCCGCGCCGCCGCCATCGGCGGGGATTCCGGAGGAGACCAGCAGGGCATCGCGAAGCAATCCGACCATGTCCATGAGCGCGATGTCGACCAGATCGAACTCGGTGCGCTTGCGGCGTCGCTTCTGATTCTCCTCGAGCTCCTTGATGACGCCGGCCGAACCGCGCGTCGCCGCCTGCGCGCCCTTGCCCTTCGCCCCGAGCCCCAGGGCATTGGTCAACTGCTCGAGCTCCTTTTCCTCCTTGGGCTCGTTGCGGCGCTTCGATTCCTTTTCGGCGTGCGCGGACAGCTCGCGGGTGCGCAGATACGCGTTCGCCGGATCGAAGACGGCCTCCACCAGATCCAGCGCCCGGCTGCGCCACTCGCGCGTGCCCTCGTCGGTGGCCAAACCCATCGCGCGGCCGATGTGGCCGTTGGCGATCGTCCCCGCCCACTCCGCCTGCTCGACGGTCAGCTCGGGGTGGCTCATGCGCAGTGCCTCGACGACGTGCGCGTTGGTCGGCGTGGGCACGTACACGTGGCGGCAGCGCGACCGCAGAGTCACGGAAAAGTCCGCCGGATCGGTCGTCGGGGCGCACAGCAGGAACACGGTGCGCTCCGGCGGCTCCTCCACCGCCTTCAGCAACGCGTTCGCGGACTCGTCGTTGAGCCGGTCGGCGTCCTCCACGATGACCACCCGCCAGTCGGCCGTGGTCGGCCGGCGATGCGCCCACGGGATGACCTCGGAGCGCACCACCTTCACCTGGATCACGGAGCCTTCGGTGGTCACGTTCATCAGATCGCCGTGGGTGTCGGCGTCCGCCGTCGTGCAGCCCTGGCACCGGCCACAGCCCGCCACCGTCGGATCCGTGCACAGCAGCGCCTGCGCGAACGCCTCCGCGGCCACCGACCGCCCCGAGCCGGGCGGGCCCGTGAAGAGCCACGAGTGCGTCATCGCCCCATTCGGGTCCGCCGCCGCACGCGCCGCCGGATCCTCCCCCGCCGCCGCGATCGCCCGCGCCGCGCGGGCCGCCGCCGTCAACGTCGCCCGCACTCCCCCGGCTTCCGTCACGCGGTCGAAAACGCTGCCCAGTTCCATGCGCACCACGATAGCGGGCGGGGCGGACCGGGCCGTCGCAAAGCAAACCGACGACCGGCCGACCGATCCTCCCGGCACCCTCCGCATGCCCGTCCCACCCATCCGCCCGGGGCGATAAGGTGGACGGCATGCAACGGTTGTGGAGGAACCTCCGGTGGCTGCGCAGCACGCCCTGGCCCGCGTACGCGGCGGTGGTGTTCCTGTGCAACCTCGTCGGCGCCGTCGGCATCGGCCTGTTCCTCGGCGTCCTGCTGCCGCTGGAGGGCCTGTCCGGGTTCACCGAGCTGCCCGGGCCCGCGTTCATCGGCCTGCTGGTCTACCTCGCCGCGGCCGTCATCGCCGGCATCGGCACCACCTGGCTACTGTTCAAACCGGTGCTGCGCTGGCAGCGCAACCCGGACCGCCACGACCCCCGGCGGGTGCGCTACCTGATCATGCGCATCCCCACCTACCAGGCGATTCTCGGGGCGATCATCTGGGGCGTCGGCGTGCTCGTGTTCGGCATCGTCGCGCTCGTGCACTCGCCGCGGCTGGGCGTGGTCGTGGTCATCACCTCCGTGTTCGGCGGGGCGATCGTGGCGCTGATGACGTACCTCATCTCCGAACGCCTCGTCCGCCCCGTCGCGGCCGAGGCCCTGGCGCGCAGGGCGCCCGACTCGTCGCTGGAACCGCCCATCGGCCAGCGGCTGCGGCAAACGTGGCTGCTCACCTCCGGGCTGCCCGTGGTGGCCATGCTGCTCATGCTGCTCGCCCAGCGGCTCGGATATTTCACCGACGATCTGGGCGACCTGCTGCCCGCCATCGTCGCGCTGGCCGTGCTGGCGCTGATCACCGGCTACGTGGGCACCGCGCTGGCGACGATGAGCATCGTCGACCCCATCCGCGACCTCACCGGCGCCGTCAACCGCGTCCGCCGCGGCGACACCGACACCCGCGTGCCCATCTACGACGGGTCCGAGATGGGCGTCCTGCAGGCCGGCTTCAACGAGATGATGCGCGGCCTCCAGGAGCGCCAGCGCGTCCGCGACCTATTCGGCCGGTACGTCGGTTCCGAGGTCGCCCGCAAGGCGCTGGAGGAGAAGCCGAAGCTCGGCGGCGAGGACCGGCTCGTCGCGGTGTTGTTCGTCGACGTCATCGGGTCGACCACCTTCGCCGTGCAGAATTCGCCGGAGGTCGTCGTCCGCGAGCTCAACGCCTTCTTCGAGCACGTCGTCGACTGCGTGCACCGGAACAAGGGGATCATCAACAAGTTCCAGGGCGACGCGGCGCTGGCCGTGTTCGGCGCCCCGCTGCCGTTGGACGACACCGCCGGGCACGCCCTGGCCGCCGCCCGCGAGCTGCGCCAGGAGCTGCGCGGCCTGAAGCTGTCGGCGGGCATCGGCGTCGCCGCGGGCCGCGTCGTCGCCGGCCACATCGGCGCCCACGACCGCTTCGAGTACACCGTCATCGGCGACGCCGTGAACCAGGCCGCCCGCCTCACCGACCTGGCCAAGGACACCCCCGGCCAGGTGCTGGCCACCGCGTCGACGGTGCGGCTGGCCAACGAGGACGAGCAGGCGCGCTGGACGTCCCTGAAGTCCGTCGAGCTCCGCGGCCGCACCCACATGACGCAGCTGGCGCGGCCGATCCGCGCGACGATGGCGGACCGGTCCTAGTCTTTCGCTTTACGACGGCCCGGCGGGCCGTCGTAAAGCGATGCGCGAAAGCCGAACGGCCGGCCCGGAAGGATCCGGGCCGGCCGCGGTGAACCGGGGAAGAGCGCGCTAAGACTTCTTGGTGGTCTTCTTCGCGGTCTTCTTGCTCGACTTCTTGGAGGCCTTCTTCGTCGTCTTCTTGGCCGCCTTCTTGGTGGTCTTCTTCGACGACTTCTTGGCCGCCTTCTTCGCCGCGGGACCACCCGTCGCGGCCTCCTTCGCGCGGCGCTCCGACAGCAGCTCGTTGGCGCGCGCGTCGGTCAGCGTCTCGGGGTTGTCGCCCTTGCGCAGCGACGCATTCGTCGTGCCATCGGTGACGTACGGGCCGAACCGGCCGTCCTTGACGCTCATCGGCTTGCCGGAGACGTCGTTGTCGCCCAGCTGCTTCAGCGGCGGCTTGGCTGCGGCGCGGCCACGGCGCTTCGGCTCCGCGTAGATGCGGCGGGCCTCGTCGAGCGTCACCGTGAACAGCTGCTCCTCCGACGACAGCGAACGCGAGTCCGAGCCCTTCTTCAGATACGGGCCATAACGGCCGTTCTGGGCCGTGATCATCTCGCCGTCGCTCGGGTCCGTGCCGACCTCGCGCGGCAGCGACAGCAGCTTCAGGGCCTCTTCCAGGGTCACCGTGGACGGCTCCATGGACGCGAACAGCGACGCCGTCTTCGGCTTGAGCGTCTCCTCGACGATCTCCGCGATCCGCTTGGCCTTCTGGTTCGCCGCGGTCTTGGTGTCCCAGTTCTTCTTGCGCATGCCGTCGGCGGCGCGCTGGGCGTCCTCCGCGGCGCGCTCCTCCGCCACGATCTCCTCGGCCTTGACCTCGACA
>NZ_DURI01000282.1 GCF_012837295.1 Corynebacterium sp.
ATGCGGCGCGGCGGAAAGCTCGTCGCTCTTAACCCTGGCGGGCCTTGAAGCGCGGCTCCTTCTTGTTGATCACGTAAACCTTGCCACGGCGGCGCACGACCTGGGCGCCCGGCTTGTTCTTCAGCGACCGAAGGGACTTGCGGACCTTCATTCGGGCGCTCCTTTCTTCTCGGCTCCTGTGGGCGGTGGCGGGCCGCGCCACGCCTGCGCTAACGCGGCGGAAGATGCGACAACCCGGTGACGCCGACCTGCGGCGCCACGACACGAACGGCCATGTTACCCAACGGCCCCCGCAACCACAAAAAGCCCGCTCCCCCGCAGTTGCCGCCGCTCACTTGGCGGCTGCGGCGCGCAGTTCCGCGCTGACCTCCGACAGGGACCGGCCGGTGGTTTCCGGCACCATCTTCCACGTGAACGCCAGCGCCATCGCGCCCGTGACCGCGAAGAACAGGAAGGACCACGACCCTCCCCACGCGTCGACCATGGGCAGGAAGGACTGCGCGACGAACCAGTTCGCCGCCCACAGCGCCAGGCCGGCCAGGCCCATGCCCGCGCCGCGGACCTCCGCCGGGACGATTTCGGAGATGAGCAGCCACGTGGCCACCGACACCGCGGCCTGCTGGAAGGCGATGAACACGGCCATCAGCCCCAGCGACGCCATGGCGCCGCCCCGCGAATCCGACGCCAGCCCGTAGACGGGGGCCAGCGCGGTCAGCGACGCCGCGCAGCCCGCCAAGCCGATGAGGAGCATCTTCCTGCGGCCGATGCGGTCGATGATGCTCATGCCCACCGCGCAGGCGATGACCGACACCGTGCCGATGAGGATGGAGGTGTACACCGAGTTCTCGGCGGACAGCCCGACCTTGTTCATCATCGTCGGCGCGAAGTACATGATCGCGTTGGCGCCCGTGACCTGCTGGGTCACGCCGATGAGCATGGCGATGATCACGGTCCGGCGGATCCACGGCACCTTGAGCGCCGCGCGTTCGGCCGCGCGCTGGTCGCCGCTCATGGATCCCTCGGCGATCTCGACGTCGGAAAGCTCCGCCTGCGGGCCGTGCATGTCCCGCAGCACCTTCAGCGCCCGGTCGCGCCGGTTGCGGCGCAGCAGGTACGCCGGGGTGTCCGGCAGCAGCAGCATGCCGATGAACAGCACCACCGCCGGCACCGCGCCGAGGCCGAGCATCCAGCGCCACGACCCGGACTCTGCCAGCGCGGAGTTGGTGAGGAATGCGACGAGCTGGCCGATGACGATCATCAGCGAGTTGAGGCTGACCAGGCGGCCGCGGATGTGCGGCGGCGACATCTCCGAGATGTACATGGGCACGACGATGGACACGCCGCCGATGCACACGCCGAGCAGCGTGCGGGCGGCGCCGAGCTCGAAGGCCGAGCCCGCCACCGCGCACCACAGGCTGCCGGCGATGAAGCCGACCGCGCCGATGAGCACGGTGGCCCGGCGGCCGATGGCGTCGGCCACGCGGCCGCCGGCGAAGGCGCCGATCGCCGCGCCGACCAGGAGCATCGCGGTGACCGTCGACTCCTGTGCGGCGGTGAGCTCGAAGGAGCGCTGGATGAACAGGAGCGCGCCGGAAATGACGCCGGTGTCGTATCCGAAAAGGAGGCCGCCGAGTGCGGCGATGACGGCGACGGCGATGGCGCGGCCCGAGCCGCGGGTGTTCTGCACGGAATTCACGTGGGCAATCATGCCACCGAAACCGCACCGAAACCTCGCCGACGTACCCTTGGCCCATGAGCATTTCGAAGGACGGCCTCCGCGAACGCATCATCTCCGAGCTGCACGTGTCGCCCGACGTCGACCCCGCCGCCGAGATCGAGGCGCGCGTGACCTTCTTGGTCGACTACCTCGCCGCCACCGGCGCCCGCGGCTACGTGCTGGGCATCTCCGGCGGCCAGGACTCGACGCTGGCGGGCAAATTGGCCCAGCTCGCGGTGGAGCGGGTGCGCGCCGACGCCGGCGGCACCAACCCCGATCACCTCGCCGATCCCGTGTTCATCGCGGTGCGCCTGCCCCACGGGGTCCAGGCCGACGAGGATGACGCGCAGATGGCGCTGCGCTTCATCGACCCCGACGAAACGGTGACCGTGGACATCGAACCGGCCACCGACGCCACCGACGCCGCAGTGGCGAAGGCGCTGAAGATCAAGGGGCTCGGCGACTTCAACAAGGGCAACGTCAAGGCCCGGCAGCGGATGATCGCGCAGTACGCCATCGCCGGCGAGCGCGGCCTGCTGGTGCTCGGCACCGACCACGCGGCGGAGGCCGTGACGGGCTTCTACACCAAGCACGGCGACGGCGGCGTGGACCTCGTTCCGCTGGAGGGCCTGACCAAGGGCCAGGGCGCGCGGCTGCTGGAGCACCTCGGCGCCCCGTCCGCGACGTGGACGAAGGTCCCCACGGCGGATCTCGAGGAGGACCGGCCCGCGCTTCCCGACGAGGTCGCCCTCGGCGTCACCTACGCGGCAATCGACGCATACCTGGAGGGACGAGAGGTGGCGGACGCCGACGCGGAACGCATCGAGCATCTCTGGCGAATCAGCCGGCACAAGAGGACCACTCCCCCGGGCCCCTCGCAGGAGTGGTGGCGGAACTAATCCTCGGGCGCGAACGCGTCGGCGCCGGCGAGCCACACGGGATCGGCGGTGTGGCCGGAGTCCTGGACCAGTTCGGCGATGACCAGGCCGTGGGCGAAGGCCCACAACGCGAGGCCCCGGGCTTCATCGCCCCCGGTGACGCGGGTGAAGGGTTCGCGGATCCACCGGTCGAGGTCCGTCGGCTCGACCATGTTCACCACGCGGGTGCGGCTGATCAGACGGTAGCCGTGCGGGTCCGCCGATGCCGCCCGCCGGTACGCCTTCAGCAGCGACCGCGGGCACGGGTCCTCGTCGACGGCTTCGTGGAGTGCGCCGCCGAGATTGCGCAGGGTCTCGTCGAGAAGCAACCGGTACAGCTCGTCCTTGCCGGTGATGTGCTTGTACAGGGACGGGGCCTTGACGTCGAGGCGCGCGGCGAGGCGGCGCATGCTGACGTTGCGCCAGCCGGACTCGCGCAGCATCGCCCGCGCCTCGTCCAGGATGTGCTGGACGCGGGGCGAATGCGTGCCGGGTGCGGCGATCGGGTGCTGGTGCTCGCGGGCCTCTGACATGGGAGCATCACCCTCCGGGATGTTTATGATGCTGGTCACAAATCGGAGGGTAGCGCCGAATCCGGCGGTGCGGGCGGGTTTGCCCGAAAAGGCTAGTAGCGCTCGGGCTCGTCGCCGAGGTGGAACTTGCGGCCCGAGATGTCGGACGGGGTGACCACCACGTAGTTGTACTTCAGCGTCGGCAGCCACGGCTTGAGCGGCAGCTCGTCGGCCTTGGCGATCTCGTCGTTGGACTGCAGCGCGCGGGCGGAGCCCTTCACGATGACGGACCAGGCCTCCTCCGCCTCGGAGTCGACGTTGTCGGCCTCGAACAGCACGTCGTCGTTGAGGGTGAGGCTGAACAGCTTGGAGCCCTCCGCGGTGCGGAAGTAGATGGCGCCCTCGTGGACGACGTAGTTCAGGGGGAACAGATCCATGTCGTCCTTGCGGCGCACCACCAGGCGGCCGAAAGTCTTGGTCGACAGCAGCTCGAGGGACTCCTCGTCGGACAGCTTCTGGATCACGTCATTGTATTCGCTCATGACGACCATTGTTCCACCACCGGGACTTTCACGCAGACCCGACCCCCGCCGCAAAATGCGCACATGATCTGCGGAGATGAGATTACCCAGGTAGCGGGCCGATCCCCGGCGAACGGCGTTAGGGGGTGACCAGGACCTTGATGCTCCGCCGGGCGTCCATGTCGGCGTACCCGCCGGGAATCCCCTCCATCCCCGTCACCGCATCGAACACGAGACCCGGCTCGATTTTCCCCTCCAGGATGTCGGGCATGAGCTCCTCGACGTACGCGCGCGTCGGCGCGGGCCCGCCCGCCAACCGCACGTTCGGCCCGAAGAGGCTGGTGAAACCGACGCGCGCCCTCGAGTACTGGGGAACGCCGACCCGGCTGATCACGCCGCCGGGGCGGACCACCCCAACGGCCTGCTCGTAGGCCGGCATGTGGCCGACCGCTTCGAGCACGATCTCCGAGCCATGACCGCCGGTCAGCTCGCGGACCTTTTCGATGCCCTCCTCTTCCCGCTCCGCCACCACGTCGGTGGCGCCGAACTTGCGGCCGAGGTTCGTGCGGTCCCGGTGACGCCCCATGAGGATGATCCGCTCCGCGCCCAGCCGCGCGGCCGACAGCACGGCCATCAATCCGACGGCGCCGTCCCCGATCACCGTCACCGTGCTGCCGCGGGTCACCCCGCCGCACCTCGCCGCGTGATGGCCCGTGCCGAAGACGTCGGAGAGCGTGAGCAGCGACGGGACGAGCGCCGAATCGGGGGCGACGGGCAATTTCACCAGCGTGCCGTCGGCAAGCGGCACCCGGACCGCCTCCGCCTGACCGCCCTGGTCGGGGACGCCGTCCCAGAATGCGGCCTGCTCATGCAGGCAGGATGTGTGCAGCCCCTCCGCGCAGAAGACGCAGGTGTTGTCGGAAATCGCGAACGGCGCGACCACGAGGTCCCCCCTGCGCAGCGTCGCCACCGACTCTCCCACGTCCTCCACGACTCCGATGAACTCGTGGCCCATTCGGGAGGGCCCGTTCGCGGGGTCCATCGAGTGGTACGGATGCAGGTCGGAACCGCAGATGCAGCTGGCGGTGACGCGGACCAGCGCATCGGTGGGCTTCTCGATGCGGGCGTCGGGAACGTCCTCGACTCTCACATCGCCGGGGCCGTACATGAGGGTTGCGCGCATGGTCGTCTCGCTTCCGTTTGCCGATGTGCCGCAAGGATACGGGAGGCGCGGGAGCCCGGACGCGCAAAAAGCGGGGCCGCACCCGGTTTCCCGGATGCGGCCC
>NZ_DURI01000283.1 GCF_012837295.1 Corynebacterium sp.
CCAGGCCGAATACGTTCGTATCCTCGCGGAGCACGACTACTACCGCGACCTCCAGAATCGCGCCTTCGACATCACCGCGAACGTCGAACTCCAACTCCTAGGCTCGATCGAACTCGCTCGATCTATCGGCGTGCATGAGGAACAGATTCTCCACACCCTTGCCGAAGCCGATGCCTACTTCCTCGGCGCTGCTCCGTCACCAGTGGTGCCGTCTACACCGGAGGTCAGTGTTCCGGAGTAGCCGGGCCGGTAGGACCGCGTTGCCTCGCTGACGACTACTCGACCCACGAGTAGCAGCCGCTCACGCTGGACGCGTCTTTGCCCATACCGTGCCCCGGTGGACGTCGAAGTGATGAGCAATCGCGTTGACGCTGACACCATTGGCGCGGGCTGTTCGCATAGCGTCCACTTCCTCGTCAGTGAGTCGTGTTCGAGGTCGTTTCTTTGGTTCCGCCGACGCGCCGATCAGAGGGTCATCGGCCTCGCCTTCGGGCTCGGCATCCTCACGAGTGCCTTGATTCCACGCGGAAACAAGCCTCTCAACCCGATGTCGCCTGTTCCCGCAACGCTCCATTGCTTCCACAACTCATGTCCCCTGCCAGTGCGCTGGCGGGGGCATCGTGTTGCGCGCACGGCGTCGAGCCGCCGGCCTGAGGTGACGAACATCGCGCATCACGACACCGCCGCTCCGGGCCCATGCAGCGCGCTCATGCCGCGCCTCGTACATGAAGGCTGAATCGATCCGCGGGGATTAGTCCGGGGCCAGATAGCTGCGGGTGTCGTCGTCGAGAGACGCCAACCACTCAGCTTCCTCCCCTGCCGCGGGGAGAACGTACCCGTACTCGATCATGTCCGCCGGCGGCAGGTCGACTAGGTAGACCCACACCGTTCGGCGCGGCACGCCCAAGACCTCGCGGACGACGCCGCTCAGAGCGTCGAGCAGGGCGACCTTCTGCTCGGGGGTGCGCCCGGCACGGATCTGACCGTGTACGAACACCAGTTCGTCGGCGATCGGGGTGCCCCCGACGAAGTGCCGGTCGGTGTCGACCTCCTCGAAAACGACCTGAGCGAAAAACCCCGGCGCACCGGTGGCCACGGTGTGAGCTGAGGTGATCGCGTGGGCGAGGGAGGCGCGGGCGTCGGGACCGAGGCGCCCGGTGGAAGTCCGCACGGTATATGTAGGCATGGTGCGAGGATAGGAGTCGGATTGGGGCCGGTCAACCGTGCCCGAATTCAGAATCGAGAGGCCTTGCGCTGGTCGAAAAGGCTTTCAGGCGGGCGGCTCACCAGGCGGTCCATCTTGCGTTTGGCCGCTTTTCGACTCCGCGGGGAACCGCTATGCCATCAAGCTGTCCCGCATTTCCTCTCACCTGTCGGTACGTCCTGCTGCGCCTCGATAGGTGGCATCGAGTGGCACTGAGGGACGCGGGGAGATGAACGTCAAGCTCACGGCCGCCCTGCTCATGGCGGGCGAGCAAACGAAAATTCCTCCGGGACGGTGTATCGCCAACCGGGTCATCTTATGTCGCACGCTGGGCCGGGTCACTCGGATCGGCCGACCCCGGGGTGTTCCGACTCCGCACACGCAAGCGCGGAATCGTTGGTGTTCGGATTGACGTCTTCAGTTGCGGTGCGTCACCGACCCGACGATTGAGTCTGTTTCCCCCGAGTGCAGTTGCACATTGCGCGGCGACCAGGTGCGTGGCGACCCAATGAACTCGACCCTCACCCTGGGATTAAGTGAGAGATCCCCACAGCGCCTTTTCGGCCGCCGCAGTCGGGGTATCGTGCTCTCCGCTCATTGGGGATTCGCGACTACTAGGCGGGTTTCGATCTTTCGAAGGGGCGAGCGACAGTAACGGCAGACGCTTCGGTGATTTGATGCAACTAAATCGCCGAAGCCTCGGCGATTGGTGGCGTTCACGACGTGATCCACGTGAAAAAGTGGCCCGAAAGCGTGGATATACGAAAGCGGCGCCCTCCCGAGAAATTCGGGAGGACGCCGCTTCGTCGTTCGGTGCCGGAGTCGTTCGGTGCCGGTGCCGTTCGGTGGTTGTTCCGAAAACCGGTGTCGGATGCCAACCGCCGCCGGTTTCCCGGCGGCCGACTATTACTTCTCGTCGTCGATGATCGGCTTCGGGGCCTCGTCGACCCGCTCCGGCATCTGGGCCGGGTTCGGGGCGCCCGGCTTGGGGGCATTGCCCTTGGCCGCGCCCGGCTTCGGAGCGTTCGCCTTCGGGGCCTTGACCTCCGACTGGACCTTCACCTCGGTGGGGGCGACGTCACCGGAGACGTCGCCGTCGGTGGCGTTGTCGGCGTCGGCCTTCTCGGCCTCCTTCTGCGACTCCTTGGCGGCTTCCTCCTCGGCGGCCTTGGCCTCCTGGGTCTTCTTCTCGGCGGTGGCGCGCTCCTCGGCGGCCTTGGCCTCCGCGGCCTTCTTGGCCTCGTCGGCCTTGTCGGCGGCGGCCTCGGCGGCATCGGCGCGCTTGTCGGCGGCGTCCGCCTGGGCGCCGGCCGTGGTGGACTTCGCGGCGGCGGCCTTCTCGGCGGACGCGTCCTTGACCTCGGCGGCCTTCGCGGCGGCGGCGTCCTTGACCTCGCCCGCCTTCGCGGCCACGGTGTCCTTGACCTCGGCGGCCTTCTGCTTCACCGGCGCGGGGTCGACGGGCAGCTTGTCGCCCGACTTCAGCTTCCACACGATCGCGGCGACGACCGCGGCGACGACGGCGAAGACGATGGAGCCGGTGGCGATGCGGCCGGACTTCGCGCGGCGGGCCTCCTTGCCGGAGAGCTTGTCCGCGGTCTGCTGCACCTTCTTCTCCAGGTCCTTGCGCGTGGACTTGGCGCGCTTGGCCAGGTCCTTGCGGGTCGCGGCGGCCTGCTTCGCGGCGTCCTTGCGGGCCTTCTTGGCGTCGCGGCGGGCCTTGCCGCGCTTCTTCTCCGCGTCCTTGCGCAGCGACGCCATCTTCTTGGCGGACTGCTTGCGGTTCTTGGCGCCGGCCTTCTTGATGTCGGCGACGCCGTCGGTGGCCTTGTCGCGCAGGGCCTCGGCCTCGGAAGCGACGTCATCGCCGAAGGACTGGAGCTGGCCACGGGCGTCGTCGGCCAGCGCCGACGCCTTCTTCATGGTCTCCTTGTTGCGCTTTTCGGCGACCTTCTTGGCATCCTGCATCGTGTCGTAGAGTTCGGCGGCCTTCTTGTCGCGGTAGTCGGCGTAAGCCTCGTAAGCCGACTTGGCGCCCTTGAGAGCCAGCGAAACGGTGCTGGGGTACATGGTGTGGTGCTCTCCTCGTCAGTGTGGACAATCTCCGTGCCCAGCGCGCGACCGATGGGGTTTCGGGCGTGCGATGGCACGGTGTTCACCATCCAGCGTATTCGTTTCCGCCGCCGCCGGTGGGCGGTCCGGCGAGTTGTTGGCGGATCGTGATCGGCCCGTCGTTCACCCGCCCCGCCCGCCGCCGCATCGGCCCGCGAGGGCGCGCCGACGGTCGCCGATCATTGAAGCCGCCGCCGAATCGCCGGTATCCTCGGCCAGGTGACTAACAAGACCGCCACCGCAACCGTCCACACCAACCACGGTGACATCGTCATCGACCTGTTCGGCAATCACGCCCCCGTGACCGTCGACAACTTCGTCGGCCTCGCCGAGGGCACGAAGGAGTACTCGGGCCAGAACGCTTCCGGCACCGAGTCGGGCCCGTTCTACGACGAGGCCGTGTTCCACCGCATCATCGCCGGCTTCATGATCCAGGGCGGCGACCCGCTGGGCACCGGCACCGGCGGCCCGGGCTACAACTTCGACGACGAGATCCACCCGGAGCTCCAGTTCGATCGCCCGTACCTGCTCGCCATGGCGAATGCCGGCAAGCGCGGCGGCCGCGGCACCAACGGCTCGCAGTTCTTCATCACCGTCGTGCCGACCCCGCACCTCAACGGCAACCACACCATCTTCGGCGAGGTCGCCGATGACGAGTCCCGCAAGGTCGTCGACGACATCGCGCGCGTCGCCACGGATCACTGGGATCGCCCGGTCGAGCCGGTCGTCATCACGGGCATCGACGTCGCCAAGTAAGACAGCCACGCGCCGCTTCGGGCGGCATCCGGCATGAACGCCGGCGGACATAGCGTCCGCCGGCGTTTTTTCGTGCGCGCATGTCGGCCAACCCTCGAGTGAACTCTCAATGTGTACTTCAGGGGCCATCGGGGGAGGGGCGCCGATCCACATATCCACAACCCTGTGGATGGTTCTTCAGATCCTCCCTCCACCTCTCCGTCCACGTTTCGGGCGCTTTACGACGCCCACGTCCACCCGATCCGACGTTCCACAAAGCTCCACAGGGATGTCCACACTTGTGGATAATTCCACTGTTGTAATTTACGAAAAAGCGTGCGAACCAGTTGAAAACGACGTGAACACACGGTTACGCCGAGACCCACAGGGGTATTGGGCGCTGTTGTGCACAGGGTTGTCCACAGGGTGTGGATGATGTGGACAGTTTCAACGGCCCTTCCGCGACCCCCGTTACGGAAAATCGCGCCGAATCAATCCACAGGTCTCCACAGCCGCTGATCCACATTCATCCACAAATTACACCGTTGATACACAGTTTTCTGTGGATGGATACAGCACTGGTCGCCGGAGTCCAGATCGCGAAAACCCCCGGTCTGATGTCCGAAATGGGGGGACATGCGACGTCGTGAAGCACCCCCGAACCAGGTCAAACGAAAACGCCCCGCGCACTGGGCGCGGGGCGTGGGAAAAGCGGGGGCGGGGCGTCAGCGCCACCCCATGGTCATGAGCAGGCCGAGGACGAACATGCCGAAGCCGATGACGTAGTTCCACGCGTTGAGCTGCTGCATGAACGGGATCGCCGGACCGGCGATGTAATTGACCACCAGCCACAGCAGACCGACGGCCATGAGGCCGAACATGATGACCTTGTACCAGGTGGGGGTCTGGGTGGTGTTGATCTTCACCGGGGTGCGGCTGACCCCGGAGCCGCCGGCCGGCGCGTTGGTCGTGCGATTCACCTTTGCCTTGGGCATCGGATCCCCATTCCATCGAGTAGTCGGTCACGCACCCGGCATGCGGTGGGCGTGCTCTGGTCGTGCGGTGTTCTGCGAGCGGTCGCGCTCTGGTCGTGCTCTGGAGGTGCCGGGCGCGGGCGCAAACGCCGCCCGGCCCATGTCCGCGACCAATCTACCAGTATGATTCTGGCTCATGCGCATCCTCGTCGTCGACAACTATGACAGCTTCGTCTTCAATCTGGTCCAGTACCTCGGCCAGCTCGGCGAGTCGACGACCGTGTGGCGCAACGACGACGACCGCCTCGCCGACCCCGCGTCCGTGGCCCGCGAGTTTGACGCCGTGCTGCTGTCTCCCGGGCCCGGCACGCCGACCGACGCCGGGCGGACCCCCGCCATGGTGCGCGCCTGCGCCGAGGCCGGCACCCCGCTGCTCGGCGTCTGCCTGGGCCATCAGGCCATCGGCGAGGTCTTCGGCGCCGACGTCGTCCGCGCCGACGAGCTCCTCCACGGCAAGACGTCCCCGGTGTCCCACGACGGCACCGGCGTGCTGCGCGGCCTGGCCAATCCGTTCATCGCCACCCGCTACCACTCGCTGACCGTCGACGAGTCGACGCTGCCCGACGAGCTCGTGGCCACCGCCCACACCCCCTCCGGGATGCTCATGGCCATGCGCCACCGCGACCTGCCCATCCACGGCGTGCAGTTCCACCCGGAGTCGGTGCTCACCCAGTACGGGCACCGCATGCTCGCCAACTGGCTGGCCGAGGCCGGCGGCTCCTACCCCGAGGCCCTGCTCGCCGAGCTCGAAGACGAGCAGGCCGGCTACCAGCGCGCGTTCGACGACGTCGTCGCCGGCTGAGCCGCACACCGCGTCCGCGCCGCACGCGCGCCGCACGCACGCACACCGCGCCAATACCGCGCACGCGAAAGGGCCCGGCCCCTCCACTGGAGGGACCGGGCCCCGGTCGTCGGCGGCGCCTACGTGGCTACCACCTTCAATTCTCGGGCAATCCCGGCACCGGCACCGGCAATTCGATGCCGCCGCCCTCGTCGGCCGGCGGGTTGCCCACGCCCAGGACGTAGACGGACAGCTCGACGTCGCCGTCCTTGTTCACCACCGCGTCGCGGCCGGGGCGCTGCGACTCGACGGTGTCCACGCGCGTCGGATCGATGGTGGTCACCGTCCGGCGGTCGATGTTGCCGGTGAACCCGGCGTCGCGCAGGGCACGCTCGGCGTCCTGCACCTTGCGGCCCTGGACGTCGGGCATGCGCATCTGATTGCCGCGCGACACCCGGACCTCGACGGTCGACCCGGTGGCCAGGCGCTCGCCGGCCTGCGGGACCTCGAGGACGCGGCCCTGCGGCTCGGTGGAGTCGATCTCCGTGACCTGGACGACGAAGTCCGCGGACTCGAGCGTCGCCCGCGCCGATTCGAGGTTCTGGCCGGTCACGTCGGGCACGGTCCGGGTCTCCGGGCCGGAGGACACCGTCAAGTTCACGCGGGTGCCCTTCGACACCTGCGCCCCGGCGGAGGGCGATTGGTCGATGACGTGGCCGCGCTGGATGTCGGGCGACGCCTCCTCCCGCAGGACGGGGTCGACCTGCAGCCCGGCTTCCTCGAGCAGGCGGCGGGCCTCCTCGGCCGGCTTGTCGCGCACGTCCGGCACGTCGGTGATCTCGCGTCCCGACGACACCTTCAGCACCACCGTCGACCCCTCCGGCAGGCCGGACCCGAAGGTCGGCTCGGTGCCGATCACGAAGTTGCGGGGGATGTCGGGGTGCGGCTCGTCGCGACGGTCGACGACGAATCCGGCGTCTTCCAGCATCTTCTGCGCCTGATCCGCGGTCATGCCCTCGACCTGCGGGATGGCCACGGACTCGGACTCGCCGGTGTCGGTGAACAGGTTGTAGGACACCAC
Source organism: Corynebacterium sp. (assembly GCF_012837295.1). Taxonomy (GTDB): domain Bacteria; phylum Actinomycetota; class Actinomycetes; order Mycobacteriales; family Mycobacteriaceae; genus Corynebacterium. Next base: position 6,948 of record NZ_DURI01000283.1, read on the forward strand.
GCCGACCGCGCCGAGCAGCAGTGCCGCGATGGCCAGCCACGCGACGGTCGCGAACAGGCCGCCCTTCTTCTTCTCTTCCCCGCGTTCGCGGGGGGCGGGCTCGTCGGCTTTGCGACGGGCCGGCGCGGCATCCGCCCGCCGTGCCCTCGCACCTGCGGCGCCGGCGCCCGCACCGGCCGCGGCGGCCGGGATGGCGGCGCCGACGCGGGTGCGGTCGTCGGCCGGGTCATCGTCGTCGTCGAGATGCGGCACCGCCGCCAGCGGGACCTCGCCCCGGCTGATGCGGCGCAGCTCTTCGGCGAAATCCGCCGCCGTGTCGTAGCGCTCGGCGGGATCCTTCGCCATCGCCGTCAGCAAGACCGCGTCCAGGGCGGTCCCCTCATCGTCGGAAAGCCCCTCGACCAGGCTCGACGGCAACGGGGGATCGTCCTGCACATGCTGGTACGCCACCGACAGGGGCGTTTCGCCGGTGAACGGCGGCTGCCCGGTCAGCGCCTCGAACAGGACGCAGCCCACGCTGTAGATGTCCGAGCGGGCGTCGGCGGCCTTGCCGCGCGCCTGCTCCGGCGACAGGTACTGGGCCGTGCCGATCACCGCCGCGGTCTGCGTCATCGTCGTCGAATCGCCCAGCGCGCGGGCGATGCCGAAGTCCATGACCTTCACCGCGCCGGTGTTGGTGAGCATGATGTTCGCCGGCTTCACGTCGCGGTGGATGATGCCCTGCCGGTGCGAGAAATCCAGCGCGTCGCACACGTCCGCGAGGATCGACGCGGCGCGGCGCGGATCCATCGGGCCCTCGCGGCGCACGATGTCGCGCAGCGTCTCGCCCTGCACCAGCTCCATGACGATGTACGGCACGGTGCCCATCGGGCCCTCGGTCTCGCCGGTGTCGAACACCGACACGATGACCGGGTGATTCAGGAACGCCGCGTTCTTCGCTTCACGACGGAACCGCTCGAGGAAGTTCTCGTCCCGTGCGAGATCGGCGCGCATCATCTTCACCGCGACCTCGCGGCCGAGCAGGGTGTCGTTGGCGGAAAAGACGTCGGACATGCCGCCGACGCCGATGAGCCCGCCGAGCCGGTAACGGCCGGAGAGGAGTTCGTCGCCGGTGGTCATCGGAGACTCCCTTCGGTCAGGTGCTGCACTTGGTTCTCGTTCTGGTGGAAAATCATCGTGGCACGTCCATCATCCCGCCAATCCGGGCGGAAGCGGAAGGCCCGGCACGGCGGGTGCGCCGTTGAGCGACGGATCGCCTCCGCCGCCCGCGCCGCCGGCACCGGGATCGGTCCCCGCGCCGGGATCCGGATTGCCGCCGCCCCCGCCGAGGCCGGGGAGATCCTCGAGACCCGGCAGGGTCGGGATTTCCGGAGCGTCCGGCGTCGTGGTCTCGGTCTGGGTCGGCTCCTCGGGCGTGACGGTCTCCCGGGGAGTTTCGTCGGTCGTGCCGGTCGGTCCGGTCCACTCCTCCGTGACGGACTCCGTCGTCGTGGTCGCGGAACTCGACGACGGGCCCCCGGTGCCCCGATCGGACATCTGGCCCATGAGCACCCACACCGCGCCGGCGAGGACCGCCAGCAGCAGGATCAGCGTCAGCCACAGCCCGGCGTTGCTCTTCTTGCGGCGCGGCGCATGCTGCTGCGTTCGCGGGGCGGCGGACGTGCGGGGCGCGGGGCTCGATGCGCGGCCACCCGCGGCG
>NZ_DURI01000284.1 GCF_012837295.1 Corynebacterium sp.
GGCGGCCTCCTGGTTGTCAAGACCGCTGTGAAGGGTGGTGCTCACGCATGACGAACCTCAAGCTTGACGTCCACACCGCCGACGGTGGCGTGAACGGCTCCGTGGAACTCCCGGCCGAGATCTTCGACGCCGAGGTGTCGACCGCCCTGATGCATCAGGTCGTCGTCGCCCAGCGCGCCGCGGCTCGCCAGGGCACCCACAAGACCAAGACCCGCGCCGAGGTGCGTGGCGGCGGCCGCAAGCCGTGGCGCCAGAAGGGCACCGGCCGCGCCCGCCAGGGTTCGATCCGTGCTCCGCACTGGACCGGCGGCGGCGTCGTCCACGGCCCCACGCCGCGCGACTACTCGCAGCGCACCCCCAAGAAGATGAAGGCGGCCGCCCTGCGCGGCGCCCTGACCGACCGAGTCCGCCACGACCGCATCCACGTGGTCGAGGAGCTCGTCGCCGGCCAGACCCCGTCGACCAAGTCGGCGCGCACCTTCATCGAGCGTCTGACCGATCGCAAGTCCGTGCTGGTCGTCCTCCCGCGCGAGGACGTCACGGCGTGGAAGTCCGTCAACAACCTGGCGAACGTCCACACCCTGTCGCAGGACCAGCTCAACACCTACGACGTGCTGAAGGCCGATGACGTCGTGTTCGCCGTGCAGGCGCTCAACGAGTTCATCGCCCGCAACACCGGTGCGGAGGAGGAGAAGTAATGGCCACCATCGCGGATCCCCGTGACATCATCATCGCCCCGGTCGTGTCGGAGAAGTCCTACGGACTGATGGAGCAGAACGTCTACACGTTCCTGGTCCACACCGACGCCAACAAGACCCAGATCAAGATCGCGGTCCAGGAGATCTTCGGCGTGAAGGTCGCCAGCGTGAACACCGTCAACCGTGAGGGCAAGCGCAAGCGCTCCCGCACCGGTTACGGCCAGCGCAAGGCCACCAAGCGCGCTTACGTGACTCTCGCGGCCGGCAGCGATCCCATCGACATCTTCGGCGGTTCGGCCGCCTAACGGCTGGTCGACGAGGAAGTTAAGGAAGAGCAAAAGTATGGCTATTCGCAAGTACAAGCCGACTACGCCGGGTCGCCGCCAGAGCTCCGTCTCCGAGTTCAGCGAGGTCACTCGCTCGACTCCCGAGAAGTCTCTGCTGCGCCCGCTGTCGAAGACCGGTGGCCGCAACGTGCACGGCCACATCACCACCCGTCACAAGGGCGGTGGCCACAAGCGCCAGTACCGCGTCATCGATTTCCGCCGCAACGGCAAGGACGGCGTGCCGGCCAAGGTCGCTCACATCGAGTACGACCCGAACCGCACCGCCAACATCGCGCTGCTGCACTACTTCGATGGCGAGAAGCGCTACATCATCGCGCCGAAGGGCCTGAAGCAGGGCACCATCGTCGAGTCCGGCGCCAACGCCGACATCAAGGTGGGCAACAACCTGCCGCTGCGCAACATCCCGACCGGTACGACCATCCACTGCGTCGAGCTGAAGCCGGGCGCCGGCGCCCAGCTCGCCCGCTCCGCGGGTGCGTCCATCCAGCTGCTGGGCAAGGAGGGCAAGTACGCCATCCTGCGCATGCCGTCCTCCGAGATCCGTCGCGTCGACGCGCGCTGCCGCGCCACCGTGGGTGAGGTCGGCAACGCCGACCAGATCAACATCCGCTGGGGCAAGGCCGGCCGCATGCGCTGGAAGGGCTGGCGCCCCTCCGTCCGCGGTGTCGTGATGAACCCGGTCGACCACCCGCACGGTGGCGGCGAGGGCAAGACCTCGGGTGGTCGCCACCCGGTGTCGCCGTGGGGCCAGAAGGAAGGCCGCACCCGCAAGCCCAACCGCCCGAGTGACGGGCTGATCGTCCGTCGCCGTCGCACCAACAAGAACAAGAAGCGCTAAGGAGGGAACAGAGAATGCCACGCAGCCTTAAGAAGGGCCCGTTCGTCGATGAGCACCTCCTTGCGAAGGTGGACGCTCAGAACGAGAAGGGCACCAAGCAGGTCATCA
>NZ_DURI01000034.1 GCF_012837295.1 Corynebacterium sp.
GCGCGAGCCACCGCGCCGACGATCGCCGGCCCACGCGCTGCGGCGGTGGGAGCGTCGGCCGTCTCGGCGTCCGCCCTGTTCACGGGCGCGAAGGCGTGCGACGGTGAGATGGGCCCGGCGGCGTTCCGGCTGGTTGGCGGCTCCCGAACCGCGAGAACCGGAGCCGGCGGAACCGGAGCCGCCGGAGCCGGAGCCCGAACCGCCGAAACCGGAGCCGGCGAAGTAGCCGGCGGGGTCGAGGTCGAGGTCGGGGTCGTCGGGAATGGCGAAGGGATCGTGCGCGCACGCCGCCATCAACCGCCGCAACGGATCGACGTCGCCGCCCACGCCGATCCAGAGAGTCCGGCCCGAAAAGCTGCCTGCCCCGCGAAGGTGCAGGTCGAGGGCGGGCGACGCGGAATAGTCGGCAAAGTCCGAATCCGTGGCCGACGAGCCAGAGGTGGAAGGGACCGCAGAATCGAGGTCGGGCGCCGGGGAAGAAGGGGCGGGGAACTGGGTCGTGGCGACGGCGGCCGCGATGTGCTCGGCCAACTCCTCCACGGAACCATCCGGGCGCTCGCCGTAGAACGCCACCGTCAAATGCCACTGATCGGGATCGGCCCACCGCAGCAGCGGGCCATGACCATCCCGGATGGGGCGCAGTGCCGTGACGAGGTGCTCCCGGACCTCCTCCGGCGGCCGAATCGACGCGAACAATCTCATGCCGCCACCGTAGCTGCGGGGACAAGAAGGAGGAATGGACTTCGCGGGACGCACGAACCACCGCCGGAGAAGGTGGCCCCGCAGAGAAGGCTGCGGACGGACGGCAACCGGTGTTGCGCATGGGAAACATGGCAACTGTGGGGGTAGCCGCGTTCGCTCATGGAAGTGATCTGGGACACGTATGGAGGGGTCGTGTGTCGTGGCACGTAAGCGTCGTAAAGCTGTGTCGCCCGCGACCCGCTGCAAAACTTGCGGACGCGCCAACGATTAGCCGCGATTCATGTTGTCGCGAAGAAACCAATGAATCCCACGCGGATGTCCACCCGTTCCCACATCAGGGGCCTATCGCCGTGACGAAAGCGGACCAAGTGGAACGTCGGTGCAGTGTGGCCCGGCGGAAAACTGAGAGAATCCTCATTACTTTGCCGGGGCTGCGACCGGGCCAAGGCTCAGCCTTGCGAAGTTTGTGAACAATTCGATGAACGTCATAAGCGCTGGTCAGTGGACTGCGGGCTTGCGAGTCGACTACCCCCCATGCCGATCTTCGCATTTTTCACCCCCCGCTCGCCCCGCATAAGATGACTTCGTTGGGAAAAGGTACCCAAGAATTTTTTAAGGTTCCTCCGAAAGGTCAGGACATGTCACACCCCACTCCGGCGCCGGGCCACAGCCCGACGGAGGCCGAGTTCATCGAGGTTCAGGCCTCCGAGGAATTCGCCGACCTCCGCAAGACGTTCCGCGGCTTCGTCTTCCCGCTGTTCGTCGCCTTCATCGCCTGGTACGTCTTCTACATCGTCACCGCCACGTTCTTCCCGGACACCATGGCGAAGTCCGTCTTCGACAACATCAACCTGGGCATGGTCCTGGGCCTGGCGCAGTTCGTCACCGCCGGCCTGATCACCTGGGCCTACGTCAAGTTCGCGGACACCAAGCTGGACCCCGCCTCGGAGCGCATCCGCGCCCGCATGGAGGGCCGCGCCCCGAAGACCGAGGAGGTCTAGCCAATGAACACCGCATTCCTCGCGCAGGAAGTTGAGACGGGCAACCCGATCCTCAACATCTCCATCTTCATCGCGTTCATCGTGATCACCCTGACGGTCGTCGTCCGCGCCACGCGCCAGACGTCCCAGAAGGGCTCCGACTTCTACACCGGCGGCGCGTCCTTCAACGGCACGCAGAACGGCCTGGCCATCGCCGGCGACTACCTGTCCGCCGCCGCGTTCCTGGGCGTCACCGGCGCCATCGCCGTGCAGGGCTACGACGGCTTCCTGTACTCCGTCGGCTTCCTCATCGCGCTCCTGGTCGCGCTGGTGCTCGTCGCCGAGCCGCTGCGCAACACCGGCCGTTTCACCATGGCCGACGTGCTGTCGTTCCGTCTGAACCAGAAGCCGGTCCGCACCGCGGCCGCCATCTCGACGCTGACGATTTCGCTGTTCTACCTGATCGCGCAGATGGCCGGCGCCGGTGGCCTGGTGGCCCTGCTGCTGGGCATCGACGGCGGTTTCGCGCAGTACACGGTCGTCGCGATCGTCGGCGCGCTGATGATCGTCTACGTCCTCGTCGGCGGCATGAAGGGCACCACCTACGTCCAGATGATCAAGGCCGTCCTGCTGGTCGGCGGTTCGATCATCATCGCGGGCCTGACGTTCTGGGCGCTCAAGGGCGGCTTCAACAACCTGCTCGGCGCCGCGGTGGCCAACCACCCGGACGGCGAGGCCATTCTGAAGCCGGGCCTGAAGTACGGCGGCGACCTCCTGACCCAGCTCGACTTCGTGTCCCTGGGCCTGGCGCTGGTCTTCGGTACCGCGGGTCTGCCGCACGTGCTGATGCGCTTCTACACCGTCCCGACCGCCCGTGAGGCGCGCCGCTCGGTGACCTGGACCATCGGCATCGTGGCCCTGTTCTTCCTGCTCACGGTCATCATGGGCTACGGCGCCGCGGCGCTGGTGGGCAAGGAGCAGATCATGTCCGCCCCGGGCGGCGTGAACTCCGCCGTGCTGCTGCTGGCGGCCGAGGTCGGCGGCACCATCTTCATGGCCATCATCTCCGCCATCGCCTTCGCCACGATCCTCGCGGTCGTCGCCGGCCTGGCCATCACCGCCTCCGCGTCGGTGGCGCACGACATCTACAACAACGTCATGCGCAACGGCCAGGCGACGGAGGAGGAGCAGGTCCGCGTTTCGCGTGCGACCGTGGTCGTCATCGGCATCCTGGCCATCGTCCTGGGCATCGGCGCCCTGGGCCAGAACATCGCCTTCCTGGTGGCGCTGGCGTTCGGCATCGCGGCCGCCGCGAACCTGCCGACGATCATCTACTCGCTGTACTGGCGCAAGTTCAACACGACCGGTGCGCTGTTCTCGATCTACGGCGGTCTGCTGACGTCGATCATCCTGATCATCTTCTCCCCGGCCGTGTCGGGCCAGGAGACGTCGCTGATCGCGGGCGCGGACTTCGCGTTCTTCCCGCTGGAGAACCCGTCGATCGTCGCGATCCCGGCCGGCTTCCTGCTGGGCATCATCGGCACGCTGGTCGGCAAGCCGGACAACCTGCCGGGCAAGCGCGCCGAGATGGAGGTCCGCTCCATGACCGGCATCGGCGCCGAGGCCGCGGTCGAGCACTAGGCTCCGCCCCGACCTTCCGGTCCCACCGGTTCAACCCGCCGTCCCCCGCGTCTTCGCGGGCGGGCGGCGGGTTTTCCGCGTTTCGGGGGCGGCTGCTTTTTCGCTTGACGACGGCCCGGTCGGCACCGTTTCCGTCGTAAAGCAAAGTGCGCGGTGAGCGGAAGGTGAATTCTCGGTGAAACCTTGCGGCAAACCGTGTTTGGGGTGTCGCTTTCCGGCGTTCGCGGCCATGATTGGGGCATACCGATCCGTCCGATGAGTCCCCGCGTCCGATGATCGGTCGTCGGCATTGGGGGAGTCGCCCCGGCGGCGGCCGCGGAGGCGGGGGAGGAGAGCACGATACACATGCAGCATGACGTCCGACCCTTGATCGAGCAGCTCGATGACCTTCTGGGGCAGCTCGACCGCGTCTCCGAGGACGCGGCGGACATGCTGGCGGCGGTGCATCCGGAGCACCGGGCGGGGGCGGAGAATCTGCTGCAGTACGCGCATCTGCGGACCATCGACATCCGCGAGCTGCAGAACCGGCTGCACGACCTCGGCGTGACCAGCCTGACCACCGCGGAGTCCGGCGTGTACGGCCGGCTGGCCATTGCGCGCGCGGTGCTGCGGGCGCTCGACGGCGACGAGGTGGACACCGACGTCGCCGAGTACATCCGCCTCGACGACGCCGCCGACGTGGCGCTCGACGAGAACTCGGACCGCATGTTCGGCCTGGAGCGCGAGGGCGTGCCGGCGCGGATCATGGTGACCCTGCCGGCGGAGGCCGCCGACGACGCCGAGATGGTGCTCGGTTTCGCCGAAGCCGGGATGGACGTCGCCCGCATCAACTGCGCGCACGACGGGCAGGACGCGTGGCGGAGGATGATCGCCAACGTCAACGCCGCCGCCGAGCGCGTCGGGCGGAGCATCGAGGTGTCCATGGACCTCGCGGGCCCGAAGATCCGCACCGGTGCGGTGGCCGATGGCCCGAAGGTCGGGCGCGCGCGGACGACCCGCGACGACGCCGGCACGGTGCTGACCCCGGCGAAGCTGTGGCTGACGCCGCGCGTGGTGGACCTCGGCGGCCCCGGCGGACCGGAGGAGCCCGACGAGGCCCGGGAGGGCGCCGTCGCCGCGATGCCCGCGCCGGTGCCGACGAATCTGCCCGGCCGCCCCGCGCTGCCGCTGACGGTCGACGCCGGCTGGCTGGAGAACCTGACGGTCGGCAGCGAGATTTCGCTGCACGATAACCGGTCCGCGAAGCGCCATTTCACCGTCACTCACGTGGAAGACGGCGGCGTCCTGGCCGAGGGCGACCGCAACGCCTACATCGCCGACGGCACCCTGCTGCGCCACGACTACGAGAAGACCCGCGCCACCGGCGTGCCGCCCGTGCTGCGGAAGCTGCGGTTCGAGGTGGGCGACGAGATGATCATCACCACCGAGACCGTCGAGTCCGTCCCGGTGGAGGAGGACGGCGAGGTGCCGCGCCTGTCGTGCACTCTGCCCGAAGCCGTCGCGGCCCTCGAGGTCGGCCAGCCCGTGCTTTTCGACGACGGCGCGATCGCCGCGGAGGTCGTCTCCGTCGACGAGGTCGCGGCCGGTGAGGCCGAGACCGGCGCGGCCGGCGGCAACGACGAGCCGGGCGATGGCGGGGAAGGCGGCGTCGTCAAGCACCACGAAGCCCGCCTGAAGGTGACCCGGGCCAAGCCCGGCGGCCAGAACCTGGCCGGCCACAAGGGCATCAACCTGCCCACCACCGACCTGCCGGTGCCCGCGCTGACCGAGGAGGATGCGGCGAACCTGCGGTTCGTGGCGGAGAACGGGCACGTGGCGGCGGTGAGCTTCATCCGCACGCCCGCCGACGTCGAGCACGTCCTCGCCGAGCTGGAGAAGATCGCCGCCGAGCACGAGGCCGCCGGCGACGACGCGCTCGCCGAGCGGACGCGGAACCTGGGCATCGTGCTGAAGATCGAGACGATCCCGGCGTTCGAGAACCTCCCCGAGATCCTGGTCGCGGGCATGCGCCACGCGAACATGGGCATCATGATCGCCCGCGGCGACCTCGCCGTCGAGCTCGGCTTCCAGCGCATGGGCGAGGTGCCCGGCCAGATCCTCGCGCTCGCGCAGGCCGCCCGCGTGCCCACCATCCTGGGCACCCAGGTGCTCGAGTCGCTGGCGAAGTCCGGGCTGCCCGCCCGCGCCGAGATCACCGACGCCGCGTTCGCGCTGCGCGCCGAGTGCGTCATGCTGAACAAGGGCCCGCACATCACCGACGCCATCGGCATCCTGGACAACCTGGCCAAGAAGATGGGCCGCTCGCAGCGCAAGAACCGCATCATGCTGCGGCGCATCCGATCCTGGGACGGCGAAGGACGATGACCGGGTCTCGGCGGGGGCCGATGCGCGAGGGGTGGGGCGTGCCCGCGGCGCCGCAGGGTCCGCGCCCGCAGGCGGCTCCGCCCGCGTTCGGCCGCGGAACGGTGACGGGTCACGTCGGCCATGACCTGCACGGCGGCCCCGGGGCGGGCCCGCACCAGATCAGCGGCGAAATCCACCCGCGCGGCCCCGTCCCCGGCACCGCGCCGGCGCCGATCCCGATGAGCGGATTCAACCCGTACCAGGCGCCGCCGAAGCCGGACCCGCAGGTCGTGGCCCGCGGCCGTGCGCTGGCGGGGCGGACGTGGGCGATCGTCACCGCCGTGCTCTTCGGGCTCGGGGCGTTCGCCACGTGGGGCAGCTACCAGTCGCCCGGCGGCAGCCCGCTGCTGTCGATGCTGCTGGGGCCGCTGTCGACGATCCTGTACTTCTGCGGCGTCGTGGCCAGCGGCGTGCTCGGGGCGTACGCGATCGCGACGCTGCGGGCGCTGGCCGATCGCGCGCGGCAGTGGCGCCCGCCGCTGGCCCGCAGCCACAAGACCATCGGCGCCATGCACCTGTGGCCGGGGCGCAACATCACCGGACCGGTGGTCATCCTCTCGGAGACGGGCGTGCGCGGCCCCGGCAAGTGGGCGTGGTTCGCGTCGTGCGTGTCGTGGCCGATCGCGCTGCTGTCGGTGTTCTGGAGCACCTCGGCCATCGGCGTCTTCCAGACCGGCGTGCTGGCCGCCATCGCCGCCATCGCGTCGGCGCTGGCCGCGGCGTCGCTGGTGCGGGCGCTGTCGCCGCCGGATCCGCGCCGCCTGGTGCCCGGTGACGGCGCTTCGCTTGACGACGATGACCTGGACCCCGACGGCCCGGACGCCGAAGAAGGCGCCGAAGCCCGTGCCGCCGCCCGCGCGGCCGCCGAGCCCTTCTGGTCCCGCGGCCTGATCACGCCCACCCGCCAGCGGAAGCCGAGGGACATCGTCCCACCCATCGACGACGCGATCACGTCCCTGTACCGGGACCTGCACGAGGAGAAGTCCTGATGGAGATCATCGCCCACCGCGGAGCCTCCGGCGCCCACCCCGAGCACACCATCGGCGCCTACGAGGCCGCCGTCGCAGAGGGCGCCGACGGCGTCGAGTGCGACATCCGCCTCACCGCCGACGGCCATCTGATCTGCATGCACGACCGCACGCTGGGCCGCACCACCGACGGCTCCGGCCCGGTGGGCGCCGCGACGCTGGAACAGATCCGCCGCCTCAACGCGGGCACGTGGGAGAAGCCGCAGGCGGTGCTGGAGTTCGACGTCTTCCTGGAGTTCGCCGTCGCCAACCCGGGGCTCGGGCTGTTCATCGAAACCAAGCACCCCGTCTCCACGGGCCTGCGCACCGAGCGGGTGCTGCGCGAGCGACTGCGCCACTTCGGGCTGCACCGGGACCCGCGGACGCGCATCATCAGCTTCGCCGCCCGCTCCATCAACGCCGTCGGCGAGATGCTGCCCGACCTCGAACGCATCCAGCTGGTGAAGACCCCCGGCCCCCGCACCGCCATGCAGCGCTACCTCGGCGGCCCGACCGCCATGGGCGTGGACATGTACGGCGCCCGCCGCGACCCCATGGGCATGATGTCCTGGAACCTGCCCTTGTACTGCTGGCTGGCGAAAACCGACGTCGACGTCACCTACGCCAAGGCCCGCGGCATCGACTGGCTGGCCACCGACTGGCCCGCCCGCGCCCGCCAGGCCCTGGACGTCATGCCGAAGGTCGGAGGATTCGACGCCGCCGCCACCGCCGCCATGACCTCCGGCATGAACGAACGCGACGCCCGGGCCGCCCGCGCCGGACGCGCCCACCTCGCCGCCGACGTCATCGCAGCCCAGGACTCCGCCACCGCCGAATCCCAGGGCACCCCGCTCGGCCAGCTCCCGCCGCACGACCCGCCGCTCGCCGAACGCGACACAGGGCTCCGGCCGGAAGACGCACTCGACTTCGACCGCGAATCTCTGCGCCCGGAAGATGTCACGCGGGCCGTCGCAAAGCCCGGAACCGCAACCGCGAACTGACCCGCACCCGAACCGCCCCGCGGCGCACCGCCACCCGCCGCGCGGCGGCAAGTATGTTGGGGCCGTGGGAAAAAAGTCTCGTAAGAACCGTGCCGCCGCCGACGCCAACGTGCCCGAGGGGATGAGCCGCCGCCAGGCCAAGCTCGCCGCCCGCGCCGCCGAACGCGAACGCCTCGCCGGCAACCCCCGGCCCTTCGCCGGCCTCGACGCCGAAGCCGACCTCGTCGCACTGCGCGAATTCGCCCCCTCGGCGACCGTGCCCGCCGAAGTCGCCGGCGCCAAGCGCCCCATCCACCTGTGCACCGTGCTGCCCGGCGGCATCGCCGCGCTGACCCGCGCCACCGCCGAGGGCGGCGCCGCCTACGTGGCCATGCAGACCCAGTCGCGGTCCAACGACGCCGCCGCCGACCTGGCCCGCGCCCTCGAATGGGCCCGGACCGCCGACGACGGACAGCAGCTGGACAACGCCGTCGACGGCACCGACGGCGGTGCGCTCGGGGACGTCCTGAAGGGCATCAAGCTCGACGAGCTCTCCGTCCACCAGGACTTCGAATGGTGGATCCCCGCCGGCGTCGAGCGCACCCAGCTGGTGCAGCAGAACCTCGCCGCCGCCAACGACACCATCATGCCGTCGCACCGCCTCGACCTCGACGTTCCAGGCGCCGTCTGGTGGATCGACCCCGGCGAGCGCGCGCACATCCGCTGGATCCGCCGCGAGGACGAGCGGCCCCTGCTCGACGCGCTGGCCCGCGTCCACGCCGCCGACCGCCTGAGCATGGGCGAGGGCACCAAGTTCGCCGGCGTGTTCCGCACCGACGGCGTCCTCGTCCCCGTGTGGGACCTGGACAACACCGTCGACCACGGGTCGTGGGGCTCGGTCATCGCCGACGCCGCCGCGCGGATCGAGAAGGCGCTGGCCTCCGACGCGCCGCTGACCGCCGACGAGCGGAAGTCCCGCGACACCATCGTGTCGCGCCAGGTCACGATCCGGTAGGGGGCGCCGGCGGGAGGGGAAGCGCCGGGCGGGCCCTCCCCGGCGCAGAAACCTACGTTTCGGCGTCGAGGCGTCCCTGACCCGTGCTGGAATCCTCCAGTCGGCCGTTCTACCCGCCGCTGTGACGCCCGGTCGCGCCAGAAAGACGTGGAGTGGACAGAAAAACGTGGTTGACCAGCTCTTTCTGTCCACTCCACGTCTTTCTGCGAGGTGGTGGGACGGCGGGGCGGCGGGCCGTCGTAAAGCAGGCGCGCCCGCGCCCTACTTCAAGCCGTCGAAGAAGGCGGGGGCGGCGGACTCGTCCCACAGCAGGACGTTGCCGGCGTGGCCGGTGTCCATGGTCCCGGCGGTGGGGACGGTCTCGGACTCGGTGCCCAGCGCCATCCGCAGCAGCAGCCACGCGAGGTGCCAGACGTGGTCGCCGGAATCGACGGTCAGCGCCTTCGCGCCCGCGTCGCCGAGGCGGAACAGTCGCCACGGGTTGAGCCACACGGCGGGGGAGGCGACGCGGCCCATCATCGCGCCCATGAACTCGCGCTGGCGGGCGACGCGGTCGAGGTCGCCCTGGGCGGTCGCGCGGGTGCGCACGTAGCCCAGGCCGGTGGCGCCGTCGAACTTCTGGCAGCCCGCCTGGATGTCGAGGCCGGCGAGCGGGTCCTGGATGGCCTCGGCGGGGCACATTTCGATGCCGCCCATGGCGTCGACGATGGACGCGAAGCCGCCGAACCCGATCTCGGCGTAATGGTCGATGCGGATGCCGGTGTTGTGCTCGACGGTCTGCGCGAGCAGCTGGGCGCCGCCGAAGGAGTAGGCGGAGTTGATCTTGTCCTGGCCGTAGCCGGGGATGTCGACGTACGAGTCGCGGGGCAGAGACACCAGGCGACCCTTCCCGACCAGGGGGAAGTGGGCGATCATGATGGTGTCGGTGCGCTGGCCGAAGTCGCCGGCGCCGGTGGACAGGGCGGCGGCGTCTTCCTCGCTGAGGCCGGCGCGGGAGTCGGAGCCGACGAGCAGCCAGTTCGTGGCCATGGAGCGGCCGGGGCGGTCGTTGCCGCCGGCGAAGGCGTCGACGCGGCCGAGGTTGACGTCGACCCATACCGCGCCCGCGCCGAGGACCAGCAGCAGGACCAGCAGGAACGCCTTGATCTTGAACCCGAGGTTGCGGGGCTTGCGGTCGCGGGGGCCGCGGTCGGATCGGCGGCCGAAGGGCAATGCTTTGCGACGCCCACGTCCCCGCCCTTCGCCCCGGCCGTCGCGATCGGCGTAGTCGCCCGAGCGGCGGGGGCGGCCGGCGTATCCGTCGGCGCCGGAGGCGGAGGAAGTGGCGTAGTCGCGGTCGGGGTCGTAGCCGCGCGGCGGGAACCGGGGATCGTCCTGGCCGCGGTAGAGAGGCCGGTCCGAGGCGGCGCGGTCCGAAGTGGGGCGCTGAAACATCTGCGTCTCGTTGGCGCGGGGGCGACCGGCGCGGGCTCCGGCGGCACCGGCTGCTCCCGCTGCGTGACGGCCGGGCGAGCGGCGATCGTCGACGCGCCGACCAGCGGCATTGCGACGGTCGGAATCACGGCCAGCGGAAGCACGGTCACCGGCGGCGCGGCGGCCTGCATCCCGGCGGTCTTCGCCGCGAGCCCGGCGGCGATCGTCCTCTGCCCGCATCCGGCGGAGCTTCTCCACGTCGGCGTGGGTCAGGTAGCCCTCGGGAGTGCGCGGTCGCGCCGGGCGCTCGGGGCGGGAAGCATCGGGGCGCGGCTGCGCCGACCGCCGGTAGATCGGGCGGCCGTACCTGTCGCGCAGGGGCTTGCCGTCGCGGCCGCGCACGATCTCGCGGTCGTCGCGGGGCTGATCGCTTCCATCCATGGCTAAAGACAATAGGGCAGGCCGGGGATGGGGAATAACCGCGTGGACGGTGGGATTATTCTGGAGCCATGTTCGCGAAACGCTCCGACGCCGGGTGGGAACGCCCGGCCGCGTCGTCGACGGGCCCCGGCCGCGAAGGCCGCGACGCCATCGCCGCGCACGTCAAGACCCGCCCCGGCGCACCCGCCGGTTTCTTCGCGCTCGAGGCCGCCGGCCTGCGCTGGCTCAAGGAACCCGAAGCCGACGGCGGTGCGCGCGTCGTCGACGTCCTCGACGTGGGGCGCAACAAGCTGGTGCTGCGCAAAATCGCGGCGGGGGAGGCGTCGTCAAGCAAGGCCAGGGCCTTCGGCGAAGCGCTCGCCCGCACCCACGACGCCGGGGCCCCCGGATTCGGCGCGGCCCCCGACGGGTGGGAGCGCGACGGCTGGTTCGGCCCACTCGACGACCCGCGGCGGATGAAGCTGACGCCGCGCGCGTCCTTCGGCGAATTCTGGGCGCATGATCGCATCGCCCCGGCCATCGCGGAACTGGCGCAGCGCCCGGGCACGTACGCGCCGTCGGAGCTGGCGGTGTTCGAGCGGCTGATGGAGAAACTGGCCGACGGCGAATTCGACGACGACGAAGCCCCCGCCCGCGTCCACGGCGACCTGTGGTGGGGGAACCTGATGTGGGACCCCGACGGCGCGATCCTCATCGACCCTGCGGCGCACGGCGGGCACCGCGAGGAGGACCTGGCGCTGCTGGGGATGTTCGGGGTGCCGCATCTCGACGACATCATCGCCGGTTACGAGGCCGTTCACCCCCTGCCCGGGCGCGAGTCGCGGGCGCCGCTGCACCGTCTGTACGCCGTGCTCATGCACGCGGTGCTCTTCGGCGGCGGGTACGCGGGGCAGGCGGCGGAGATCGCGAAGCGGTACGCGTAACCGGGGGGCGCCGGGGTCACCCGATCCCGGTGGCACGCTTCCTGCAGGCCGCATGCACGTCGCGGGGACGTAGCGTGGTGGCATGAGCGCCCCCGAAGACGTCATCTATCTCGTCGCGCCGACGGGTCACCCCAATTTCGGCGACGAGTTCATCGCCGGCGCTTGGCTGCGCACGCTGGCACGGCGTCGGCCCTGGTCGCGGGTGGTGCTCGACTGCCCGAATCCCGGGATGGTCGGGGTGCTCCACGCGGGCCTGCATCCGCGGCTGACGGTGACGGACACGCTGTTCCGGCTGGCCGAAGCCGTCCACGCAGATGTTCCGGAGGGGGATGGTCATTGGGCGGGCGCGGCGCGCCGGGCGGAGGATGCGGTGCTCGACCGTCGCATCCTCGGCGACGTCGCCCCGCGCCTGGAAGCCGGCCTGGACCTGGTGCGCGCCGCGTCGACGATCCACGCCCTCGGCGGCGGCTGGGTCAATGAGATCTGGCCGGACAAGATTCCCGTCCTCGCGGCGGCCTCGGCGATCGCCGAGCAGTCGCGGGCGGCGCGCGGCGGGCGCGACGCGGTGCGGCTGCTGGCCACGGGCATGGGTTTGGCGCCGGCGGGGCTTTACGACGAGCCGATGTCCCGCATCTGGCCCCGCTTCGACTTGATCGACGTGCGCGACGATGACTCCTTATCTATTGCGCGTGCTGCGGTCGGCGCCGCGCCCGCCCGCGTCACGCGGTCCGGCGATGACGCGTGGGCGGTGCTCGGGTCGGGCGACCTGGAGGACAACGGCCTCGGCCATGGGGAGGGGACGCCCGGTTCGGACCGCCCCATCGTGCTGTGCCTGCAGGGGGATCTGCTGGCGGACCGGGATTCGGCTGCCGACGATCCCGCCGACGACTCCGTCGCAGACCCCGCCGCAGACCCCGCCGGCGTACTCGCCGATGCCGTGATCGCCGCGCTGCGCGGGTGGGAGGTCGACGGCCGTCCGGTGGCGGGCCGGGACATCGCGGTGGTCGAGGCGATTCCGGGCGTCGACGTGCGGGTGTGGGAGCGGATCGCGCATCGCGCCCCGGATCTGGCGGACGGCGCGCACGTGGTGCGTTTCGCCGAGCTGTGGGACCGCGGCCTGCCCGCCCGCGCCGGGCAGCGGTGGTTGACCACGCGGTTTCACCCGCATCTCATCGCGGCGGCGCGGGGCGCGCGCGGGGTGGCGCTGGACGTGCACGTGCGCGGGTATTACTCGGTCAAGCATGGGTCGGTGGTGGCGGCGGGCAGCGGATGGCCGGTGGCGTCGCTTGACGACGTCGCCGCCGCGGAGCCAGGCCCGGGCATGCCGGAGAGTGCGGTCGAGCGCCGCCGTGCCGCGAAGGCGGGGACGGTGGAGGCGGCGTATCCCCTCAATCCGGTCGTGGAGGGGATGACCGCCTCGGCCGTGAAGGCGCGGCGCGCCGGACTGAGGATGGTCCGGAAGGTGCGCCGGAAGTAACGCGCGAGGCCGATGTGGCTCATGTTGCGAGTGTGGCGACCTGCATGAATGCGCGTTGCAGCTCCGTTATCGCGCCGTGATGAAGCGGGCCCCGATGTCCGTCGTTCACCCGGGGGGATGAGACCCGAGCGTTACTTAACGGCGTTTTTGCTTGTGGTAGCTGGATTTTCAATCGAACGGATTAAGGCGGGGGTAATCGACTTTCCGCAGTTCCCTGGAATGAATGGACATCGCTGGAGCCCGTCCCTAATGTCATCACGGATTGATAACGGGGTGGTTACGAACCACTCATCACGAACAGCTCCACAACGATCAGAAAGTCGGCTCATGGGTTACACCGGACGTCACCGCAAGACCAGCTCCTTCAAGATCGCCAAGCGCAACGTCGCCATGGTGGCGGCCTTCGCGGGCATCGCCACCGCCGCCAGCGTTCCCGCCGCGAACGCCGCCCCGGTTCCCGGCGTCGCCTCGATGATCGAGAACGTCGTCGGCGGTGCCATCCAGGGCAACTCCCCGGCCGCCGCGGTGCAGAAGGTCGTCCGCCCCGCCGATGGCTCCAAGACCTCCGGCTACGGCCCCCGCTGGGGCACGATGCACAACGGCATCGACATCGCGAACTCCGTGGGCACCCCGATCTACGCCGTCATGTCCGGCACGGTCATCGACTCCGGCCCGGCCTCCGGCTACGGCAACTGGATCCGCATCCGCCACAACGACGGCTCCGTGTCCGTCTACGGCCACATGGAGACCCTGTCCGTCTCCGCCGGCCAGTCCGTCTCCGCCGGCCAGTACATCGCCGGCATGGGCAACCGCGGCCACTCCACCGGCTCGCACCTGCACTTCGAGATCCACCCCGACGGCTCCACCCCGGTCGACCCGGAGCCGTGGTTCGCCGAGTACGGCATCTACTTCTAGAAAGCCGCACGCGGGTTCGTCCGGAACCCGCGGATCCACCGAATCCACCGAATCCACCCGGATCCACTGGATCCAACTCGGATCGGATTTCGCCGACAGCCCGGCCCCCGTCGTGATGGGGCCGGGTTTTCGCATGTCCGCAGCCGTCCACCCGCCAGCGAGCCCAGCCATGGTGGCCGCCCTGCCGGTGCGGTCGATGAAGGTCAGGCCAGAGACTCCAACCACGGCGCCACCAGCGGATAGCCGGTGAAGGCGACGGCGTCGATGAGGAAATGGGCAATGACCAGCGGCCACACCCGCCCGGTGCGCAGGAACCACGCGGCGAAGATGACGCCCATCGCCAGATTGCCGAAGCCCGCGCCCACGCCCTGATACAGGTGGTAGGCGCCGCGCAGCAACGCCGACGCGGCGATGACGGCGGCGACGGTGGTGCGGGCGAGGTGGGCGTCGTCAAGCGAACCGCCGCCCCACAACTGCCGCAGCCTGGTCGCCAACCAGCCGACGACGACCAGCTCCTCGGCCACCGCGTTCGCCGCCGCCCAGCCGAGCAACGGCACGACGGTGATCGCGGTGACGCCCATCGCCGCCGGGTCGATCGGGCGGCCGAACCCCGCGACGACGCCCACGACGTACAGCCCCAGGCCGGGGATGCCGATCAGCGCCGCGAGACCCGCGCCCCACGCCCAATCGGTCGCACGCAGTCGGCCCGGCATGGTGCGGATGCCGTCGGCCCGCAGGAGGTACCAGGCCAGGCCGCCCCACGCGAGCAGCCCGACGATGCGGATCAGGTGCAGCGCACCGTTTAGCCACGGGTCGTCGGACAGGGCGTCATTGAGAGACACCGGCTGATCGCGCAGCGGGCCGTCGGCGAGGGCGCCGATCAGCCGCACGATCGCGTTGAGCGCCGAGGTGCCGAACGTCACCGCCAGCACGACGGCGATTTCGGCGCGGAGGCGGCGCGGGGACGTCATCGGAGCCTGCGCCGCTCGGCGGCGTGGAGGTCCGCGGCGGGGTCGACGAGGTCGGATGCCAGCCGCAGCAGGGCCGACGCATCGCAGCGCACCGCCCCGACGTGCACCGATGCGCCGGCGCCGCCGAAGGGCAGCGACAGCCCCGCCCAGCCCGTGAGGTTCCACAGCGACAGCCACGGCGTCCACTCGGTCTGCGCGAGGAAGTTGTCCGCCGGCGTCATCGCGGCGAAGTGGCCGATCGGCGGCGGCTCGAACGCCAGCGTCGGCGTGATCACGGCGTCGACGTCCCACCGCGCGCGGACCGCCTCGCCGAGCCCCAGCCGCGTGCGGTGGTGCTCCGCGGCGGCGTCATCGGAGACGACCGTGCCGCGCTCCCGGACCCAGCGGACCATCGGCGAGAAGTCTCCGTCCGGCAACCGCGACGCGAAATACGCCATGACCTCGGTGAACGTGTGGAAGACGTCCGGCCCCTCCGGCGCGTACGGCGCCGGCACCTCCACGACCTCGTGCCCGGCGTCGGCGAGGCGGTCGGCGGCGGCCAGCGCGGCATCGCGCCAGTGCTTTGCGACGCTCACCTCCGCATGGAACGGCCGCACCGTCACCCCGACGCGCAGGCGCCCGGCGGATGCGGCAGCCGGAGCGGCCCCTGTTGGAGCAGCCACGGCCGGATCGGCCACTGCCGGATCGGCCAGTGCACCCGACGGGGAGGGGAGGTTGGCGAGGAGGGCGGCGTCGTCAAGCGAACGGGTGAGAAAACCCGCCGTGGCCAGCCGACCCCCGCGGATGTCGTGCGCCGGCTTCAGCCCCACCAATCCGCAGGCGGCGGCGGGCACGCGGATGGAACCGCCGCCGTCGGAGCCCAGCGCCGCAGCCACCGCGCCCGAGGCGACCGCCACCGCCGACCCGCCCGAGGAGCCGCCCGGCGTGCGGCCCGGGCGCAGCGGATTGTCCGGCGCGGGCAGGCCCGTCGGCTCGGTGTACGCGGTGGCGCCCATCTCCGACGTCGCCGTGGTCGCCGGGATCGTCGCCCCGCGGGCCAGCAGCCGCGCCACGGGATCGGCGGTGTGGTCGGCAGTGCGCGCCAATCGCGACGATCCGAACGTGCAGGTCACGCCGTTGATCGTGTACAAGTCCTTGATGGCGACGGGCAGACCGGTGAGCGGGCGGGCGTCGTCAAGCGAAAGAGGCCCGGGAGCGCGCGGCCCTGACTCCGGCCCGGCCCCGGATGCGGCCCCGGCCCCGGATTGCCGCGCGGAAAACGGCACGAAAAAGGACCCCGGGACGCCCC
>NZ_DURI01000285.1 GCF_012837295.1 Corynebacterium sp.
ATTCACGCGCTCCACTGTAGCGAACGGGCCTCCGCCGATTTCGGGCGCGGGCGGGCCGGTCGCGGCGGCCCCGGCGGCGCCGCGCGGGTGAACGGGAGTTCCCGAACGGGCGCGCATGCGGGATCCGGCGCCGCGTGCACAATGGGGCCATGACGGATGACGCGACGACCTCTCCCCTGGACCCGCCGATCGAGGACACCATCGACGACGCTTCGCTGGCCGCCCACGTGGTGCGCCGCGCCGCGGAACTCGCGGCCCGGATGCGCGCGGACGGGCTGGAGACCGAGTTCAAGACCTCCATCTCCGACGTCGTCACCGCCGCCGACCGTGCGGCGGAGCAGCTCGTGGTCTCCGAACTCGCGCGGTTGCGCCCCGACGACGGCATCCTCGGCGAGGAGGGCTCCGCCAAGGACGGCACCTCGGGGCGCACGTGGGTCATCGATCCCGTCGACGGCACGTACAACTTCACGTCCGGCTCCGACTACTGGTGTTCGGCCATCGCCCTGGTCGAGGGTTCCCCGGACGATCCGGAGCGGATCATCCTCGGCGCGGTGCATCGGCCGTCGGAAAGCGTCACGTGGATCGGTGGCCCGGACCTGCCGACGACGCGCACCGATGAGCGCGGGACCGTCGAATTGGAGCGCATCGGCGACGCGCCGGCCGGCACTCTCAGCGTGGGCACGTACCTGCACACGACATGGCTTGGCGACGGCCCCTTGGTGGCGGCCTGGCTCGAAGCGGCGGGGCGATTCGCCACGTGGCGCATGCTGGGCTCGGCGTCGGTGGATTTGGCCGGGGTCGCCGACGGGCGCGTCGGGGCGTGGTTCCAGCATTCGGTGGCCTCGTGGGACTGGCTGCCCGGCCACGCGCTGGTCGCCGGAGTCGGCGGCGCGAGCGCGCTGGTGAACGGCTGGAGGATCGCCGGCCCGGAATCCGTCGTCGCCGAATTGAAGGACACGCTGGCAAAGTAGCGGCCGGCGGTGTGGTCGCCGGCCTGCCCTCGGTCGTCGCCTGGCTGAAGGAGACGCTGGCGAAGTAGCGGCCGGCGGTGCGTCGTCGGCCGGCTAGCGGCGAGCCATCCACGCACCTGCCAAGTCGCGGTCGTTTCGGTCCCAGATCACCGCCCCGCGCCACTCCCCCGCCACACCAGTCCCAATTTTCCGGCGATCGCCCAAATCGGGACATCACCGATTGCCGCGACCTGGTCTTTTACCTCGCGGGCGCGTCCCGTTTTGGGCGATAGCAGACTCGCTACTTCTGGGCGGTGACCCCTCCCCGATTTGGGTTCTCACCCGCCTCCCACCGCCCCCGACCTCACGGCCGAGTCACACTGGCCCCAAAATTCCGCCGCGCGTTCAACTTGAAACATCCGAGCGGCAAAAGACCAGGTGTTTTCCAGCGCCGGTGTTTCAAAAAGAACGCGATCGCCGGACGCTGGGGCTGGTGTGAATAGCGGTCCATGAACGCCGACAGACAGTTGGCCCAGTCGGGGGCGCCATCGAAACTGGGAATGGCGGCGGTCTCTGAGCGGTGGGCGTCGTAAAGCGAAAAGCCTTAGAGATGCAACGCGCCGATGAGGATCAGCAGGACGGCCACCAGGTAACCGGCGCCGCGGGACACCTTTGCCTGGTTGTCGCGGGCGGCCGCGAAGATGCGGCCGAGCCACGAGTTCGGGCGGTGGCGGACGATGCCGACGGCGATGGCGACGAGGGTCGGCAAGCTCAGCGCGACCGACGCGTAAAGAATCAGCCCCAGGTAGCGCTCGACGACCGGCAGCCCGCCCGCGGAGAGCACGGCCAGTCCGGCGAAGAACGGCACCGACGTCACCGACTGGATGGCGCCGAGGACGAAACCGGTGGCCACGGTCATGATCGACGGGGTGCGCAGCGGCGCGAGGATCTTCTCCACCAGCGCCGACGAATCGCCGCCGCGGAACGTGAGCACCGCCGTGGCCAGGCCCGTGATGATCAGCAGCACGCCGAACAGCGGCGATTCCACCAGCGCGGCCACCTGGTCGCCGAGGCCGTCGAAGACGACGAGCACCGCCAGCGCCAGCACCGCGACGCCCAGCCAGTCGCCGAAGACGAGCAGCGGCGTGATGCGGCGGTAGCGGCCAGCCGGCAGCATCATGCCCAACGCGACGACGACCGCGATCAGCAGGACGTTGATCGAGTCGAGGAACGCGTAGGTCAGGGCGTTGAGCATGCGGGGGCCTTTCGGTGGGGCCGGTCTAGACTACCCCTCATGAGCGCCTTCGCCGATGACCTCGCCCTCGCCCACAAGCTCGCCGACCTCGCCGACGCGGTGACCATGCCGCGCTTCGGCGCCGCCGACTTGAACGTGGAGTCGAAGCCGGACCTGACTCCGGTGTCCGACGCGGACCTCGCCTGCGAGCGCGAGCTGCGGGCGCTGCTGTCCGGCGAGCGGCCCGACGACGACGTCCTCGGGGAGGAGTTCGGCGGCGACGCGGCGTTCGAGGGCCGCCAGTGGGTGATCGACCCGATCGACGGGACGAAGAATTTCGTGCGCGGCGTGCCGGTGTGGGCGACGCTGATTGCGCTGCTGGTCGACGGCGTGCCCGTGGTCGGCGTGGTGTCGGCGCCGGCGCTGGGCCGCCGCTGGTGGGCGTCGAAGGACGGCGGCGCGTGGCGGTCGGCGGCACTGGGCTCCCCCGCGACGTCGGAGGCGCCGGGCGAGGTCGTCGGCGCGCCGGCCCCGCAGCGCATCTCCGTGTCGAGGGTCGGCGACGTCGCCGACTGCTCGGTCGCCATCTCCTCGCTCACCGGCTGGCGCGACCGCGGGCTGCGGGACCAGCTGATTTCGCTCACCGACGACGCGTGGCGCCTGCGCGGGTACGGCGACTTCTTCTCCTACTGCCTGGTCGCGGAGGGGGCGGTCGACGTCGCCGCCGAGCCCGAGGTGTCGCTGTGGGATCTGGCGCCGCTGGCGGTGCTGGTGGCCGAGGCCGGCGGCCGGTTCACGTCGCTGGTCGGCGAGGACGGTCCGCATGGCGGGGACGCCATCGCCACGAACGGGCTGCTTCACGACGCCGTGCTCGGCTACCTCAAGTAGCCGCGATCCGAGAAGGCGCCGCTTGATCTGTTGACGGTCAGGAAGGTGCGGTCGAGAAAGGTGGGCGCGGGCCGTCGTCAAGCAAGAACCCGCTACACCCGTTAGTCACCCACGGCTATCCAAGGTGCATGAGGTGACGCTAACCTGAGCCGCGAATGTTCGAGGCGAAGGGAACGCGCATCATGGCCAAGTCCGGCAAGGGCAAGAAGAAGGCGAAGAAGAGGGACGCGACGCTGCACCTGCCCGCCTGCTCGAAGGCCGAGGCCAAGGCCGCGAAGAAGCTCCTGGACAAGGATCCGTTCAAGCTCGCGACGATGACGCCGAAGAAGAAGTGCTGCAAATCCGGCACGCGCTGCCTTCGCTGCCCGGTGGTGCTGCACAAGCTCAACCGCGAGATCAAGAACGGCGAGGTCGACCGCGCCGCGCTGCTGCTGGTCGCGGCGAAGGCGCGGGTGCGGTGAACACTCGCGCGGTAGGCGTCGGCGCGTAAGGCCTCAGCGCGCCGCCCCCTCCCCTTATGCCAGGCGGAATCCGCCGCCGGGGCCGCCGTGGAGATTCATGTCGTCGATCTGGGCGCGCACGGACGTGACGACCGTCGGCGCGAACACGGGGCCCTGCAGAGGCGTGGTGCACGCGGGTGCCGAGTTGGCGCCCTTGACCATGGCCACGAGACGATCGCCGACGAAAACCGGGGCGCCCGAATCGCCGGGCGCGGCGCAGATCTGGGTGGACACGTGCGGGCCCCCGGCCGAACCGGGCGCATCCTGCAGCCAGGTCGGTCCGCACGAACGTCCGGTGGCCACGCCCTGCTTGCAGGCGATCTCACCGGGCTTGGGCAGCTCGCCGACCGATGCGACGCGGGTGTCGCCGTACGTCGACGCCGGAACGGCACGCGAATTGAGCACCAGCACCGAGTAATCGAAGGTCGCGTCGACGCGCTGGACGGCCCCGACGACGCCGGCCCCCACCGCGTCCATGGAGCGCACCTCGGCGCCGGGACCGCCGCAGTGACCGGCGGTGATGCCGATCAGGCGGTCCGCGGAGTCGCGGCCGGCGGCCGTGAGGGTGCACACCGCGCGCCCGTCACCGTTGCCGACGAGGATCGGCGTACCCGGCCCCATCAGCGCCCTGCCCTGTGCGGCCAGCCGGTCGGCCTCGGCGGGCGCGGTCGGCGAGGAGAACCACACGCCGTCGACGCGCTTGTGCACGGGCCCGGGCGACGCCCCGAGGATCTTCGACACCGGGTCGTCGGCGACCTCATGCGGCTCCATCGAATACTCGAGGGCCGAGTAGTCCAGCGCGTAGCCGTGCTTGACGACGCTGGATTCGTGACGGCCCGACTGGGCGGTATCTACGGATTCGGCCGGGGCCAACGCCCCCTGTGCCACCGGCGCCACCGGTGCCGCCGCCGCTTCCCCCGCCCCGAACATCGGGATGAACGCCGCCGCGATCAGCGCCACCGCGGCCCGCTTGCCCCTGAAAAAGCCCATCTGCCCTGCCACGCCCCATCCGATTGCGTATCCGTCCACAAAATGCCGTGTGTACTGGCATTTTCCACATGTCCGGGCGACCTTACCCGCCGACCCGAACCTGGGGCCAATGTTATGGAAGTTGCGCATGTGATTTGCAACATGGTCGTCGAAAAGCAAAGGGGCGCAGCGGTTCCCAATGACGAAACCCCCGCGGCACCATGTGCCACGGGGGTCCGCTTCCCCTGCCCCGGTCGCCACCTGACGCCCGCTTCGCGGCGAACGCGATGCGGGCGGTGAACCGGGCGAAGACTCCTACTTGCCCTTCATCGTGCCGTGCTCGGCGAGATTCTGGTGGAAGGAGAACGCGGTCGCCAGATCATGCGGGGTGTGCATGGGACGGCCCTGCGAGGTGGCGCGCTCGACGTACTCCTCCAGCAGCGGGCGGTAGTCCGGGTGCGCGATGGCGATCATCTTCTTCGCGCGGTCACGCGGGGCCAGGCCGCGCAGGTCGGCGTAGCCGTACTCGGAGATGACCACCATGACATCGTGCTCGGTGTGGTCGATGTGCGACGCGAAGGGCACGATCGCCGAGATGGCGCCGTCCTTGGCCAGCGACGGGGTGATGAACGACGAGATGAAGCCGTTGCGGGTGAAGTCGCCCGAACCGCCGATGCCGTTCATGATCCGCGAACCGGAGACGTTCGTGGAGTTGACGTTGCCGTAGATGTCGGCCTCGATCATGCCGTTGGTGGCAATCAGGCCCACGCGGCGGATGACCTCCGGGTGGTTGGACACCTGCAGCGGGCGGGTGATGATCGACTCGCGGTAGCGCGCGGCCTCCTTGTTCATCCGCTCGGCGTACTCCGGCGACAGCGAGAACGACGTCGCCGAGGCGACCGTCATCTTGCCGGCGTCGATCAGGTCGACCATGCCGTCCTGGATGACCTCGGTGTAGGCCTGGATGTTCTCGAACTTCGAGTCCAGCAGGCCCGCCATCACGGCGTTGGGCACGTTGCCGACGCCGGACTGCATGACGTAGCCGTCGTAGGCCAGGCGGCCGCCGGCCACCTCGCCCTCGAGGAAGTCGAGGAAGTTGCCGGCGATGCGCTGGGAGACGTCGTCGATCGGCTTGAACGGCGAGTTGCGGTCCGGCGAATCGGTCTCGATGACGGCGACGACCTTGTCGGTGTCGATGTCGATGTACGTGGTGCCCACGCGGTCGCCCGGGTTGTTGATGGGGATCGCCGTGCGGTTCGGGCGGGACTGGACGCGGTAGACGTCGGCCATGCCCTCCAGGTCCACGGACTGCCAGGAGTTGACCTCGATGATGATCTTGTCGGCGGCGTCGAGGTACTCGACGTTGTTGCCGACGCCCGACGACGGCACGATGTGGCCCTCTTCGGTGATGCGCGCGGCCTCGACGATGGCGAAGTCCAGCTTGCCGAAGAAGCCCTCGGAGACCTGCTGCGCCGAGTGCGACAGATGCATGTCGGCGTACTTCATCTCGCCGGCGTTGATCTTCTTCCGCATGATCGGGTCCGACTGGTACGGCATGCGGAAACGCAGGGCGTCGGCCTCGGCCAGGACGCCGTCGCAGTCCGGGGCGGTCGACGCGCCGGTGTACAGGTCGATGGCGAACTCGTCACCGCGGGCGTGGGCCTCCTTGGCGCGCTCGGCGATGGCGGTCGGCATTTCCTTCGGGTAGGCGGCGCCGGTGAAGCCGGACATGCCGATCTTCGCGCCGTGGCCGATGAACTCGGCGGCCTCGGCGGCGGACATGATCTTGCCGCGGAGCTTCTGGTTGGCAATGCGCTCGGTCATGGTTTTCGTTCCTTCTCTATGCGGTCGTTGCCGTGGGAGCTGTGGGTGCTGTGCGACGCCCCGGCGCCCGCACTTGTCGGCGGGCCCCAGGGGCGGACGGGGACCTACTCGGCCCAGTCGTTGGCGCGGATGATCTCGACGAAGTCGTCGCGTTCGAAGCCCGGCAGGAAATGCTCGAGGACGTCGGCCTTGACGTTGCCGAAGGTGGTCTCCGGGCGGTGCTTGATGCCGTCGGTGAAGGCCTGCAGAATCTGGTTCTTGAAGTCCGGGCGCGGGTGGGCGGCGGTGATCTCGGCGCGCTGCTCGTCGGTGAGCTTGTCGTAGTCGATGCCGAGGACGTCGAGCTCGACGCCGCGGGTGACCAGGGCGATCTCGGGGGCCATGTGCAGCGGGATCTCGGGCGTGGTGTGCAGGGCGATGCCGGCCCACGCGAGGTCGGCGCGCTCCTCCGCCAGGCCATGCTCCAGCAGGAATCGGCGGGCCTCGTCGGCGCCGTCGATCTCGAAGCGCTGGTCGTCGCGGCGGTACTTCTCCGTCAGGCCCAGGTCGTGGAACATCGCGCCGACGTAGAGCAGCTCGGGGTCGAAGTCGAGCTTCTCCTGCTCGCCGCGCAGGGCGCCGAACACGTACACGCGCCGGGAGTGGTCGTAGATCAAGTCGGATGCGGCCTCGCGGACCAGCTCCGTCGCTTCCTTCGCCAGCTTGCTGTCGGGGATCTTGATTCCGGCGATTTCCTCGGCCATGTCAACACCACTGCCTTCCGTGTCGGGTTGTCGGGGGTCGATGGAGATGCTTTGCGACGCCAACGCTGCACCACCTCTGGCCTCAATGATCGTTTTCGGCGATATACTTTCGCCATGTCCAGGCAGCCATGTTTCCCACGATTTCGGACATCGCCGTCCGCCCGTACGATGCCGGTGTTACGGACCGGGAGACTGGCCGTCGCAAAGCAATCGGCGACGATGAACGGGGACGCGCGATGAAGCGGCGCATGGGGCTGATCGTGTTCGACCGGGTGACCATGCTCGACGTCAGTGGGCCGGCGGAAGTGCTGAACAAGGCCGACGTCATCAACGCGACGGTTGGTGCCGGCGGCACGGGCGTCGGCGTCGGCGGCACCGGATACGAGCTTCTGTACATCTCCCCCACCGGCGGCAACGTCCGCACGTCGTCGGGGATGACCATCGCCGACACCGTCACCCCGGACGGCGTCGGACCACTGGACACGCTGATGGTCGCCGGCGCCGAGCACCTCGCCACCGATCCGATCGACGCGGAACTGCTCTCCACCGTCGAGACGCTGGCCACCGGGGCCGGACGCGTCGCGTCGGTGTGCACGGGCGCGTTCGCGCTGGCGGAGCTGGGCTACCTGGACGATCGGCGCGCCACGACGCATTGGCGCCACGCCGACCTGCTGGCCCGCCGGTACCCGAAGGTGCGGGTCGAACCGGACATCATCCACATCCGCGACGGCCGCTACCTGACGTCCGCCGGCATCACCGCCGGCATCGACCTGACGCTGGCACTGGTGGAAGAGGATCTCGGCGCCGACGTCGCCCGCGCAGCCGCCCGCGACATGGTGATGTTCATGCAGCGCCCCGGCGGGCAGTCCCAATTCTCCGCGGCGCTGGATACGCCCCCGGGCGCCAACCGGGTCCTGCGCGAACTCCTCGCCGCCATCAAGGCGGACCCGGGCGCCGACCACACCGTGTCGTCGATGGCGGCGACGGCCAACGTCAGCACCCGCCACCTGGGCCGAATGTTCCACGACGAGCTGGGCACGACGCCGACCCGCTGGGTCGAGCGCATCCGCCTGGATCGGGCGCGGCAGCTGATCCTGGAGGGCCTGCCGGTGACGAAGGTCGCCGAGCTGTCGGGCTTCAGCAGCGACGAAACGTTGCGGCGCTCCTTCGGCCGGCACCTGCACACCACCCCGACGGAGTACCGGGCCCGCTTCGCGTCGGCGCTGCCCTGACGGTGCCGCCCGTAACCGCGCCGCCGAACGGGCCATCGAAAGGACCCGGACACGACGAAGGCCCCCGGCGCAATGCCGGGGGCCTTCGTTCACATTGGTAGCGGGGGCAGGATTCGAACCTACGACCTCTGGGTTATGAGCCCAGCGAGCTACCGAGCTGCTCCACCCCGCGTCGACTGCTTGTACACCGTAACACGGAACCAACTGATTCCATAATCACGCCGCTTGCAGCGGGCGCTGATCTTTCGAGAGAATCTCTCGCTGACCAACGAGACGTAACTCTAGCACCGAGCCTCAACTCTTGGCCAATCCCCTGGTCAGCGCGGTGCATGCGCTTTACGACGGCCGACGTCCGCATGGGAAGGCGCCCCAACGGGAAACCGGGCCGCACCCGGAAGGTCTCCCCTCCTCGGTGCGGCCCGGTTCGTCGCCAAGCAATCCGCAGCGGTTACTGGCCGTTGGCCTTCTGATAATCGGCGACGGCCTTGTCCAGATCCGCCAGAGCCTGGCCCTGCGCGGCGAAGTCGCCGCTTTCCTGGGCGGACTTCAGGCGCTCGAGGATCGTGGAGATCCGGCCGGCGGCCTCGTCGCGGGCGGCGACGTCGACCTGGCGATCGGACTCGGGACGGGCCTCCGTGGTGCCCTCCTGGGTCTCGTCGGCACCATCGGTGCCTTCGCCCTCATCGTCCGGCATGGCATCCTCCTCGCCGCGCTCGCGGGCGACGTCACTGGAATCGATGCCCACCTGGCGCAGCGCCTCGGACACGGTCGGCGCGTAACCGACCTCGCCGCGGTAGGACACCAGGATGCGCAACAGCTTCGGGAACGCCGTCTCCTGGCCCTGGCGCTGCGTGTACACCGGCTCGACGTACAGGATCTCGCCGTCGCCGACCGGCAGCGTCAGCAGGTTGCCGTTGGTCACCACGTTGGTGCCCTCCAGCAGCGTGCGGTCCTGGGCGACCTCATCGGCCGACATCATCGTGTCCTGCGCCTGCTTCGGGCCCATCGTCTGGGTGTTCGTCGGCA
>NZ_DURI01000286.1 GCF_012837295.1 Corynebacterium sp.
TACCCGGTGATCATGGGCGATTACGCCGATCAGCAGGCTACCTGGGGCCGCGTGGAGATGGTGCCCGGCACCGCGCTGTCGAAGCCGAAGCCGCTGTTCGCCAAGCTGGATCCCGAGCTGGCGGAGACCGGCCCGGAGTGGGCGCCGGTCAACCCGGAGCAGTAGCGGCGGGTCCATCCCACCACAGAAAGACGTCCAGTGGTCAGAAAGACGTGGTCAACCACCACTTTCTGACCACTGGATGTCTTTTTGCCTCGTTGGGGTGGGTGGTCGGGGCGGGTGCCGCGCTGAAACGGTGCGGGGAGCTCCGTTATTCGCAGCCTTCGCTAGCCGCGGTCGTGGGGTGACCGAAGGAGTAGCGGAAGGCGGCGATGGTCGGTCGCCCGGCTAGCCGCGGTCGCCGCTAACCGCGGCCGTAGGGGTTGTCGCTGGAACGTCCCGTCGCGCCGTCCGAGCGGCCGCTTCCACCGCCGTTCGCTCCACCGGCTCCGTTCGCGCCGCCGTCCGAGTCGCCATCGGCCGCGCCAGCGGGGCCGCCCTTGGCGTGGCGGCCGGGCTCGCCGCGGTTGAACAGGCCGGCGGTGCCCTTCAGTCCGCTCTTGCCCATTTCGCCGATGGAACTCATGGTCTCGGGGTCGAAGGCCTTGTTCATGAAGCCGATCGCCCGGCTGGTCAGCTCCTCGGTCTGCGCCTTGCGTTCGAGGCGCAGCTCGGCGAGGCGCTCCTCCTCGAGGATCTTCTGCTTCGCGGCGCGCTCCTGGTCGGCGGCCTTGCGCTCGGCGGCGCGGAGCTTCTCCGACGACCTCAGCTCGCGCAGCCGTTGCCGCTCGACGGACTGGGGGCTGGGGACGTGCCAGGCGTCGGGGCCGACCTTCATCACGTAGAGCATCAGCCACACCGTGGGGATGAGCAGCAGCAGCACCGCGGGCAGGGGAGAGGCGAACATCGCCGACAGGACGATCGATCCGGCGGCGGAGCCGACGGCCGTCAGCCCGACCAATCCCAGCCGGGTCTTCTTCCCGTGCTGGTAGGCGGCGTCGATTTCCTCGCCGGCGTAGAGCTTCGCGGGCGCCTGCCCGGGCAGGCCACCCTTGCGGGATGCTGGCAGGTCGTCGAAAAGCGGGAGCAGTTCCGTGCCGGTCTGGGCGCAGGCGACCTGCCGCACGCGCTCGTCGTATTCGTCGATGGTCAGGCGGCCCTCGGAGAACGCGCGGCCGAGGCTGGCCATCGCGGCCTCGCGTTCGGCGTCGCTGATGCGGTAGTTGGCGTCGTCTCCGCTGGTGTTCCCGTGGCTGCCCGTCATGCATTCGATGATATCGCCGCGCCTACACTTGGCCACCATGGGAAAGAAGAAGCGCCCCGTTGCCGAGCCCGCCCCGTACGTCGCGCCGTTGTTCGACGCGCACACGCACCTCGCGTCCTGCGGGGCGCGCGACGAGGCGTCGATCGCCGCGTTGATGGATCGCGCGATGGCCGCCGGCGTGGCGGGCGTGTGCACCATCGGCGACGGTCTGGCGGAGACGGAGTTGGCCGTCGCGGCGTCGCGGTCGCATCCGCGGGTATGGGCGGCTGCGGCGATTCATCCGACCCGGGCGACCGAGCTTGACGACGCCGCCCGGGCGCGCCTCACGGAGCTGGCGTCGGAGGAGCGGGTCGTGGCCATCGGGGAAACCGGGCTGGACGAGTACTGGATCGGGAAGATGGACGACTGTGCGCCGTTGGACGTGCAGATCGAGGCGATGCACTGGCACATGGAGCTGGCGAAGTCCGTGGGCAAGCCGTTGATGATCCATAACCGCGAGGCCGACGAGAATCTCATGCGCGAGCTCGAGGGTTTCGGCGGGACGGTGATCCTGCATTGCTTCAGCTCGCCGATCGCGGTGGCGCGGGAGGCGCTCGATCGGGGGTACGTGCTGTCGTTCACCGGCAACGTGACGTTCAAGCGCAATGCGGACCTGCGCCTGGCGGTGGAGGAGGCGCCGGCGGAGCAGTTGTTGGTGGAGACCGACGCTCCGTACATGACGGCCGAGCCGTATCGCGGGGCGCGCAACGAGTCCGCGTTCGTCGGGTGGCAGGCCCGCTGCATGGCCGAGGCGCGGGGCATCACCGCGGAGGAGATGGCGGCCCAGCTGACGGCCAACGCCGAACGCATCTACGGCATCGAGGTGCCGGCGCTCTAACGGGCTGCCGCGCTGCCGTGGAAGGCGCGGGAGTGGCGTCGGCCGTTGAGGCGGTGGCGGTGATGGCGGGGAGGCAAGCGTCGTGAAGCAGTCTTTTTCAGAATTGCCGTCACATCCACAACAGCGGCCCCAATGGTGCCACCAAATGGGGGTGTGTAACGCTGCGATTACGGTAACTGTGGTGCGGATTACGCCCGATTTGGCGATCAACCTGGGCATTTAGTGGACTTTCATCCGATCTTTACCGTAACGTGACCGCAGTACTTCCACCGGGGTGCACATTTCGCCGCGATCACGGGCCCTCTCCAGCCAGGGCCGAACCGTGCCGGCCCATGCCCGCCCGCGCCCCCGGGGAACTTCGAGAGGAACCGCAGCACCGTGACCAAGCACTCCAAGAGCCACGTCAACCCGCTGAACAACAAGGCCACCACGACCAAGCGCGTCGCCACCGGTGGCCTTCTCGTCGCGCTCGTCGCCGGCGGCGGCACCGCGGCCGCGGCCCAGAAGAGCGTCACGGTCGACGTCGACGGCGAGATCCAGCAGGTCTCCACCATCTTCGGCGACGATGCCCGCATCCTGGACAAGGCCGGCGTCGAGGTCGGCGACGGCGACCAGGTCATCCGCCAGGGCGAGATCTCCGACGGCGGCAAGCTGGTCTACCGCTCCGCGAACCCGGTGTCGCTGACCATCGACGGCGTCACCACCGAGACCACCACCACCGCCCTGACCGTGGACGAGCTGGTCAAGTCGCTGCCGCAGCTGAAGGCCGCCGACACCGTGAAGTCCCCGTCGCAGCGCATTCCGGCCGAGGGCATCGAGCTGGACATCGTCACGGCCAAGGACATCGTCCTCAACGACTCGGGCACCGAAGGCCGTCTGCAGATGGCGGTGGCCACCGTCGCCGACGTGCTGGAGCAGCGCGGCATCGAGCTGGGCGAGGGTGAATTCGTCACCCCGGCCCCGGAGACCGCGGTGACCGAGGGCATGCGCATCGACGTGTCGCGCTTCATCGAGAAGGTCCTCACCGAGGACGTCGAGATCGCCTCCCCGGAGGAGATCATCGAGGATCCGGAGATGTTCGACGACGAGCGCGTCGTCGAGACCCAGGGCGCGCCGGGCATGAAGCTGGTGCAGCTCAAGGTGCTGTCCCGCGATGGCCAGGAGCTGTCCCGCGAGGTGCTGAAGGAAGAGGAGAAGGTCGCCCCGACCGTCACCACCGTCCGCCAGGGCACCAAGCCGCGCCCGGGCGCCGTCCCGGCCGTGGCCAACGGTTCCGTGTGGGACGCGCTGGCGCAGTGCGAGTCGGGCGGCGACTGGCACATCGACACCGGCAACGGCTACTCCGGTGGCCTGCAGTTCCACCCGCAGACGTGGACCGCCCACGGCGGCGGCCAGTACGCGCCGACCGCAGGCCAGGCGAGCCGCGAACAGCAGATTGCCGTGGCCGAGAAGGTCCAGGCCTCGCAGGGCTGGGGCGCCTGGCCCGCGTGCTCCGCGTCGCTGGGGCTGCTCTAAGTGACCGACGTCCGCCTGCTCGGGCCGGTCGAGGTGCGCCGGCTGGCGGCGGAACTGGACCTGCAGCCGACGAAGAAGCTCGGCCAGAACTTCGTCCACGACCCGAACACCGTCCGGCGCATCGTCGCCGCCGCCGACCTGTCGCCCGAGGACTACCCGGTCGAGGTCGGCCCCGGCCTGGGGTCGCTGACCCTTGGCCTGCTCGAGCATTGCGGCCGGGCCGCCGCCGTGGAAATCGACCCGCGCCTGGCCGAGCGCCTCCCGAAGACGGTGGGGGAGTTCGCGCCGGGGCGCCAGCTCAACCTGGTGCTCAAGGACGCGATGACGGTGACGCGGGACGACATCGTCGGAAAGCAATCCCTTGCCGCCGGCGACGCCGGGGCCGCCGAATTCCCCGAGCCCACCGCCCTGGTGGCGAACCTGCCGTACAACGTGTCCGTGCCGGTGCTGCTGCACATGCT
This sequence comes from Corynebacterium sp., assembly GCF_012837295.1. GTDB lineage: Bacteria > Actinomycetota > Actinomycetes > Mycobacteriales > Mycobacteriaceae > Corynebacterium. The sequence goes on from NZ_DURI01000286.1 coordinate 4,157, forward strand.
GCGGGAGTTCCCGTCGATCCGGCGCGTGCTGGTGATGGTGCAGCTGGAGGTCGCCGAGCGCCTGGCCGCCGAGCCGGGGTCGAAGATCTACGGCGTGCCCAGCGTCAAGGCCGCGTTCCACGGCGACGTGCGGCGCGCGGGGACCATCGGGCCCAACGTGTTCTGGCCGGTGCCCAAGGTCGACTCGGGCCTGGTGCGCATCGACGTGTTCGGCGTGCCCGGGCCCGACGGGGAGCCGTCGCCCGCGGGGGACGCGCCGTGGCCCGTCACGGACGAGGCCCGCGACAAGGTGTGGCCGCTCATCGACGCCGCATTCGCCCAGCGCCGCAAGACCCTCCGCGCGGCGCTGTCCGGCGTGTACGGGTCCGGCGCTGCCGCCGAGGAAGCGCTCGTCGCCGCCGGCATCGACCCGAAGCTGCGGGGCGA
>NZ_DURI01000287.1 GCF_012837295.1 Corynebacterium sp.
CCGCAGTAGACCGGGTAGATCTCGGAGTTGATGACCATCTTGCGGATGGCGCCCTTGATCTCGTCGATGGTCAGCTCTTCGCCGCCGAAGTACTTCTCCATGAGCTCTTCGTCGGACTCGGCGACGGTCTCGAGCAGCTGCTCGCGGTACTCGTTGGCCTTGTCGACGAGATCCGCGGGGATCTCTTCGACGGTGGCCTCGGTGCCGATCTCGGTCTTGCCGCGCCAGGTCAGGGCCTTCATCTGCAGCAGGTCGACGACGCCATCGAAGTCATCCTCGGCGCCGATCGGAAGCTGCATCACCAGCGGCTTGGCGCCGAGGCGATCGATGATGGTGCCGACGGTGTACTCGAAGTCCGCGCCCAGCTTGTCCATCTTGTTGACGAAGCAGATGCGGGGGACGTCGTACTTCTGGGCCTGTCGCCAGACCTGCTCCGACTGGGGCTCGACGCCCTCCTTGCCGTCGAAGACGGCGACGGCGCCATCGAGCACGCGCAGGGAGCGCTCGACCTCGACGGTGAAGTCGACGTGGCCCGGGGTGTCGATGATGTTGATCTGGTTGTCGTTCCAGAAACAGGTGACCGCGGCGGACGTGATGGTGATGCCGCGCTCCTTCTCCTGCTCCATCCAGTCGGTGGTCGAGGCGCCATCGTGCGTCTCGCCGACCTTGCGGTTGATGCCCGTGTAGAACAGGATGCGCTCGGTCGTGGTGGTCTTGCCGGCATCGATGTGCGCCATGATGCCGATGTTGCGGACCTTCTTCAGATCCTTCTTGACGGGAAGTGCGCCTTCTGCCACTTGATTCCCCACTCGTTTCAAATCGTGTGGCGGGGGCTCAGGACGCTATCCACGTCTTCGCCTCGACCGCCAGCGGTCGGGTTGCTCGATCTATCTTGCCACCGATTGGGCACGGTGGCTCGCCGTATTTCCCCCCGGGAACCCGAAGGCCCCCGGGGTGCCGGCGCCGGGCGCGGGCCCCTGGGGGCCCGGTCCGGCGTTCGCGGTCACTACCAGCGGTAGTGGGCGAAGGCGCGGTTGGCCTCGGCCATCTTGTGGGTGTCCTCGCGGCGCTTGACGGACGCGCCGAGGCCGTTGGAGGCGTCGAGGATCTCGTTGGCGAGACGCTCCATCATGGTGTTCTCGCGACGCTGGCGCGAGAACATGAGCAGCCAGCGCAGGGCCAGGGTGTTGCCGCGGCCGGGGCGGACCTCGACCGGCACCTGGTAGGTCGCGCCGCCGACTCGGCGGGAGCGGACCTCGAGGGCGGGCTTGACGTTCTCGATGGCGCGCTTGAGCGTCAGCACCGGGTCGGTGCCGGTCTTCTCGCGGCAGGCCTCGAGGGCGCCGTAGACGATGCTCTCGGCCGTGGACTTCTTGCCGTCCAGCAGCACCTTGTTGATGAGCTGGGTGACCAGCGGCGAGCCGTACACCGGGTCGTTGACGACGGGACGCTTGGGGGCGGGACCCTTACGAGGCATGTTTTACTTCTCCTTCTTCGCGCCGTAGCGGGAACGGGCCTGCTTGCGATCCTTGACGCCCTGGGTGTCGAGGGAGCCGCGGACGATCTTGTAGCGGACGCCCGGGAGGTCCTTCACTCGGCCACCGCGGACGAGCACCATCGAGTGCTCCTGCAGGTTGTGGCCCTCGCCCGGGATGTAGGCGGAGACCTCGATGCCGGAGGTCAGGCGGACACGCGCGACCTTTCGGAGAGCCGAGTTCGGCTTCTTCGGGGTGGTGGTGTACACGCGGGTGCACACGCCACGGCGCTGCGGCGAGCCCTTCAGGGCGGCCGTGGACGTGGCCGACTTCTTGTCGTGGCGGCCCTTGCGGACCAGCTGCTGAATAGTGGGCATGAAGCCTCTTTCTTTTTCGTTCCGATCGCACTGCGGCGTCCGTCTAGCCGCCGCCGTGGAGGATCGGTTTTTAAACGTGCGAAACCCAGTCAGCCGCTCTCGCTGGCCTACCGGGTGATGTCGTCAACTCCCAATCACAACTTGGGACTGTTCTCCGACAGTAGTGCAACCTGCGACGATCACCAAAAAACCCAGGTGGGAAAACGGGAGAGGGGCCGTCGCAAAGCAACTTTCGCTTTGCGACGGCCCCGTGCACGACCCCGGGGGCCGGTCCGGAGACGTGGCCGGCGCCACTCGAGGGGGCGGGGGCCGTGCCGGGTCGTGTTACGGCTTGGCGAGCGCGTCGGACTCGCGGACGAGCTGGTTGTGCTCGTCGATGTCGTCCTCGTGGTTGGAGCGGATCCGGGTGACCGCGATGCACGAGGTCAGGGAGATCGCGGCGAGGAAGAGGCCGACCGCCAGGCCACCGTAGGCCTCGGCGAGGGGGGCGGCGATCAGCGGCGGGATGGCGCCGCCGAGGATGGCCGCGATGTTGTAGGCCAGGCCGGCGCCGGTGTAGCGCAGGTCGACGCGGAACATCTCGGGCAGCATCGCACCGGCCGGGCCGTAGGAGATGCCGAAGATGACCATGGTGACGGTCAGGCCGAGGGCGAAGTGCCAGATGGTGCCGAAGTCGAGGACCCAGAACAGGGCCGGGGTCCACAGGACCGCGAGGACGGTCGAGGTCAGGATCACCTTGGTGCGGCCGATGCGGTCCGAGATGGCGGCGGAAGCGGCGATCGCGGCGCCGAAGATGATCGCGGCGACCATGCCGACGGCGAGGATCTGGATGCGCTCCAGACCGAGCTTCGAGGTGCCGTAGGAGGTCAGGTACGAGGTGCCCATGTAGAACAGCGAGAACAGGGACGCCAGGGCGATGCCGCCGGTCATGGCCTCACGCCACTGGTAACGGATGGTGTCCATGAAGGGAAGGGTGCGGCGGACGCCGTTGGCCTTGTCTTCGGCGCGGCGCTCCTGCTCCTTCTTGAAGGAGGGCGTCTCCTGGATGGCCAGGCGGACGTACAGGCCGACGAAGACCATCACGATGGAGAGCAGGAACGGAATGCGCCAGGCCCACTCGAGGAAGGCGTTGGAGGTTTCGCCGATGGCGAGGAAGACGACCACGAAGGTGCCCGAGGAGAGGAAGAAGGCGATGGCGGCGCCGAGTTGCGGGAACATCGCGTATGCGCCGCGCTTGCCCGGCGGCGCGTATTCCGCCGTGAGCAATGTCGCGCCAGCCCATTCGCCGCCCACGGCCATGCCCTGCAGGAAGCGCATGATGACCAGGAGCACCGGACCCCAGACGCCGATGCCGGATTCGAAGAATCCGAACACGCCGGTCTCGTAGCCGGGCAGCAGGCCGATGAAGAGGGTCGCGATGCCCATCATCAGCAGCGTCCACACCAGGGTGCGCTTGCGGCCGAGGATGTCGCCGAAGTGACCGAAGACCACCGAGCCCAGGGGGCGGGCGAGGAAGGCGACGCCGAAGGTGGCGAAGGACGCCACGGTCGACAGCATCGGGGTCATGTTCGGGAAGAACACGGTGGGGAACACCAGCGCGGCGGCCGTGCCGTAGATGAAGAAGTCGTAGAACTCGATCGTGGTGCCGACGAGGCTCGCGGTGGCGACCCTGCGCAGCGAGGGCCCCTTCTTGAGATCTTCGGCGGAACCCTGGCCCGCCGGGCCGGTTCCGGCCACGGACACGTTGTCCGCAGTGAGGGAGTTGGTCATTGGCGTCTCCTGCCTTGGGGAGGGCCCCTGCGGGCCATCCGATCAACAATGTGACGCAGAACATATCCAGGCGTGAAACAGGTCTCACATACCCGAAAGAGGGTGTTATGGAATTAGTCGTTAATTGCGGCTAGCGGTTTTGTTCACGATTCAGAAGGTTTCACACATCCGGCAGGGCCACCACCTGCAATGATGAGGCTTCCGACGAACGTGAAACCCGGCATCCCGCCACCCGAAAATTCCCGGAAAATTTTCCCGAAACGGGGGTTGACGCCCCCTCAAATGCCCGTTTGGCCGACCCGCCCCCCTCGTTTACACCCTCGCCGCACCCTCGTTTTCCACCCGCTGCTCACGGGTTCCTCTCAGCGTGCGCACGGATCGAGCCTGGACGCCGGGGCGGGGACGCCGGTCGGCGAGTCAGGGCACGAGGAGGCGAGTGAGCCGGCGCATCAGGGAATGAGCCCGAGCATCCGAGCCCGGCTCACGGCCGCATGACGCCCCTTGGCGTCGAGCTTCGCGCTCGCGTTGCGCAGGTACGCCTTCACCGTCTCCACGCTCAGCGAAAGCCGCGCCGCGGCCTCGGCGTTCGTGCAACCCAGTGCGACCTGGGCCAAAACATCGAGTTCACGGGCGGTCAGAGACGGCGCGTCGGGGTTCGCCCCCGCACCCGCAGGGCCGGCCACTCCCCCCGCCCCCGCGATTCCTGCGGCGCCTGCCGCGCCCGCCGGTTGCGCGGGCTCCGCGGCGACCCCCGGGAACAGCATCGTCGCCAAGCCGCCGGAAGCGGCGAGCAATTTCTCCCGGGCCTCCGGGTCGGCCGTCGTGGCGGCGATCGCCCGCAGGTCCGCGTGCAACTCGCGCAGCCGCTCGAGGTCCGAGGATCCGGGCCCCTCCCCCGCCTCCCGGATCTCGGCGGTGCTGCGCTGCGCCATCCCGATCCGCCGATCGACTTCGTCGCGGATCCTCAACTCCGTGCCCGCCTTCGACGCCAGGCGCATGGCCACGGTGCGGATCCGGTCGCCGAACTCGAATTGTTCGCGATGGGCGCCGTACAGCACCATTCGCGTCTCGCCGATCGTGGAGAGGATGGGCACGGCCATCACCGGCCCGAGGCCCTCGTTGTGCACCTGCAGGCGGTAGCTGTCGGTGATGGTGCGCGCGGCCTCGTAGTCGGCGACGACGGCGGGCCGCCGGTCGCGCAG
>NZ_DURI01000288.1 GCF_012837295.1 Corynebacterium sp.
AGCTCCACCACCTCGTCCGCCACGGCCGCCAGCAACCGGTGGTCGTGGGAGATGAACAGCACCCCGACGCCGGCGTCGGCACGCTCGCGCAGCACCGCCACGACGCCCGCGGAGGTGATCGGGTCGAGCATGGACGTCGGCTCGTCGCAGATGAGGAAGGCCGGGTCCTGCACGAGCGCGCGGGCGATGACGGCCCGCTGCAGCTGACCGTCCGACACCGCTGCGGGCCTGCGCTCCAGCAGGTCGGCGTCGAGGAACACGGACTCCGCGGCGGCGTCGACGGCGGCGCGCTCCCCGGACGCCTCGCGCCCGATGCGCCCGCCCGCCGCGATCCGGAACGGCTCGCCGATGGTCCGCCGCAACGTCCACCGGGGGTCGCAGGCGTCGCGGGGCGCCTGGCCGATCATGGCCACGCGCACGGGGCCGCCGCCGGCGACCTCGCCGGAATCCGGGATCAACCTTGCGGACATCACCTTCGCCAGGGTCGATTTGCCGGAGCCGCTGGGCCCGACCAGGCCCACGATGCGTCCCGGCGCCACGTCGAGCGAGACGTCGTCGAGCACGGTCCGGCCGCCGAACGCGACGGAGATGCCGCGGGCGGACAGCGAAGCGGGGGTCACGGGCGCCATCTCAACCCCTCTCGTACGGCGCGGTCAGCCGCATGCCGCCGGAGGGCAGCGCGGCGAGCAGCGCGCGGGTGTAGTCGTGGCCGGGGTCGCCGAAGACGCGCTCGGCGGGGCCGTGCTCGACGATGCGGCCGCGCCGCATCACGGACAGCTCGTCGCAAAGCCCAGCCACGCGCAGATCCTCGGTGTCGTGGCTGATCAGCAGCACGGCGATCCCCTCGTCGGCGACCTCGCGCAGCAGCCCGAGCACCCCGGCGGTCAGCTCCGGGTCGAGGGCGCTGGTCGGCTCATCGGCGATGAGCACGCGCCGCCCGGTCGCCAGCGCGGCGGCGATCGCAGCGCGTTGCGCCATGCCGCCGGACAGCTGGTGCGGGAACATGCGGGCCGTGCCGGGCGGCAGGTGCACGCGGTCGAGCAGCTTGACGACGCCCCGGCCGTCCCCTCCATTGGCCCGCAGCACTTCGGCGACCTGGGGCCCCAGCCGCCGCACGGGAGTGAACGACGACGCGGGAGACTGCGGCACGTAACCGGCCGAGCCCTCGCCGACGATCTCCCCGGTAATGAGGGCGCCGGTGGGCCGCAGCCCGGCGATGGCGCGGCCGATGGTCGACTTGCCGGCGCCGGACCCGCCGATGAGGCCGTGGACCCGGCCCGGCGCCAGGGCGACGGTGGCGTCGGTGACGATGTCCTCGCCGCCGACGGAGACGGTGAGGTTCGCGACGCCGGCGATGGGCGCGGCACTCATGGGGCGGCCTTTCGGGCGGGGGCGTGGGCGTCGCCAAGCAGCACGTTTCGGGGCACCAGCGCCAACAGGGACAGGGACGCGGCGAGGAGCACCGCGCCGGGGACCGCCAGCGTCCACCAGGCGCCGGTCATGATGTCCGCGCGGGCCTGGTCGAGCAGGGTGCCCAGCGACGGCTGATCCGGCTGCAGGCCCAGGCCCAGGAAGGACAGCGCCGACTCGTGCCACACCGCATGCGGCACGAGCATGGCGACGGCGATGACCGCCTGGCCCGCCGCAACCGGAAGCAGATGGCCGGCGACCACCGAACGGCCCGTCGCACCGGCCCCATGGGCGGCGGCGACGTACTCGGATTCGCGCACCGACAGCACCGTCGACCGCACGATGCGGGCGACCTGCGGCCAATGCGTCAAGGCGATGGCCAGCACCAGAGCGGCGACGGACCCGCGAAACAACGCGACGATGACCACGGAGAGGATGAGATGCGGGATCGAATTGACCGCGTCGGTGCCGCGCATGAGCACCCGGTCGACCCAGCCGCCCCGCGCCGCGGCGGCCAGACCCACGATCATGCCGATGGCCGTCGCCGCGCACGCCGAGATAAGGCCGATGAACAGCGACGTCCGCAGGCCCGCGGCCGTGCGCGACCACAGGTCGAAGCCGTAATGGTCCGTGCCGGCGATCCAATCGCCGCCGGGCGGGAGCAGGGCGCGGGAGAAATCGGCCGTCGGCTCGGGCCAGAGCAGCGGCACCAGGAACGCGTAGAGCAGCAGCGCGGCCAGCGGGAGGAAACGGAGATTCCTCATACGTCCCTCACCCTCGGGTCGAGGATCTTGTAGGCGACGTCGGAGACGAGGCTGCCGCCCATGACCAGGACGGTGGTCAGCACCGTGGTCACGGCGAGCAGCGGGAAGTCGACGTCCTTCGCGGAGGCCACCGTGGCCTCGGCCAGCCCCGGCCAGCCGAACACCGCCTCGACGATGACGGCGCCGACGACGAGCTCCGACAGTCGCCCGCCGACCAGGGTGACCAGCGGCATCAGCGACATCGGCGCGGCGTGGCGGCGCAGCACGACGCCTGCGGGCACGCCGCGGGCGCGGGCGTTTTCCACCGCGTCGGAGCCGATGGCCTCCACCGTCGCCTGCCGCACGGCCAGCAGCGGCCAAGGCAATTGCGTCACCGCCAGCACGAGCGCCGGGGCGATGAGGTACGGGCCGATCGAGGCGAGCGACGGCTGCTCCCCGATCGGCGCCGCGCCGCCGGCCGGGATGACGCGCAAGGTAACCGCGAAGACCAGGACCACGCCGAGGGCATAGATGAACGACGGCGTCGCGGCCAGGAACACGCCCAACGCCACGATCACGCGGTCGACGAGGCCGCCCGGGCGACGCCCCGCCCACAGGCCCAACACCACGGCGGCGGCGACGGCGACGGTCAGACCCGTGGCCGACAGCAGGATCGTCCACGGCAGGCGTTCGGCCAGCACGTCGGCGACGGGGCGCCCGAAAGTGCGGGAATACCCCAGGTCGCCGGTGATGACTCCCGCTGCCCAATCGAACCACTGGCGCCACCAGGGCAGGTCGGCACCGATGGCCGCGGCGACGCCGGCACGCTCGGACTCGGTGAGCTCCGCGTAGGTCGTGCCCAGATAGGACGCCAGGGGATCGAACGGCGACAGCGCCGCCAGGCCGAACATGGCGAAGGAAACGAGCACCGTCGTCGCGGCGATGATCGCCGTGCGCATCGCGACCATGCGGCCGAGGCCGTCGAGGTTGTCTCGCTTCACCGCGGGCTTCATTTCCGCCAATCCCGCAGATTCCACCACGGGCCCCAGATCGCACCGTGGATGTGCGGCTCGAGGATGAGCGGGCCCTTGTCCCACTGGTTCTCCTTGGCCAGGTACACGTGATCGACGGTGGCCAGGAAGATGCTCGACGGGTCGTCCACGTACAGCTGCTGGACCTCGCGGTACAGGCGGGCACGCTCGGCGTCGTCGGTGGCGCGGCGGGCCTCGTCGAGCTTCGCGTCGAGTTCGGCGCTGCCGTAGTCGCCGGGATTGTCGTATTCGGAGGTGCCCGCCCCGCGGGTGTGGAAGAGGTCGTGGGACATCATGTCCGGGTCCCACGGCGCCGATCCGCCGCCGAGCACCGCCGCGGCCTCGCCCAGGCGCGGGGTGATGTCGTCCCACGTGGAGGCGCGGGTGGGGAAGCTGACGCCGATGCGCGCCATCTGCGCCGAAAACTCGATGCCCAGGTCGCGGCGCTGGGTGTCCTCGCCGACGTAGTACAGCGGGATTTCGGCTCGGACGCCGTCCTTCGTCCGCACGCCATCGGGTCCCCTGCGCCAGCCGGCGTCGTCGAGCATGCGTTCGGCGGCGGCGACGTCATGGCGGAACACGGCGCCCGGGTCGTGCGCGTCGCCGTACATTTCCGGGATGGCGGTGGACATCGCGCGGCCATGGCCGTTCAACGGGCCGGCGACCATCGCCTCGCGGTCGACGGCGACGTTCAGTGCCCGGCGCACCGCCGGATCCTCCAGGAAGGGGTGCTTCGGCAGGGAAATCCCGCGCCAATCCGCGGTGGCGGCGGAATGGACCTCGATGCCCTCGCGGCCCTCGAAGCTCGTCGCCACCGACGCCGGCACGGGCGCACCGTCGAGCTCGCCGGAGGCCACGCGGTGGGCGCGGGCGGCGTCGTCGGCGGCGACGGTCACCACGATCTCGCCGACCTCGGGCTTCCCGCCCCAGTAGTCGGGGTTCGCGGCATAGCGGACCATGTCGCCGCCGCGTTCGGTCACCCGGTACGGGCCGGTGCCCACGGGCTTCTCCCCCAGCGGCCCGTCGGCGACGGAACCCTCCCCCACCAACTCCGACGGCGCGATGGGCAGCGTCAGCCGGGACCGGAAAGCGCCGTAGGGGTACGCGAGCGTGAAGGTCACCGTGTGTTCGTCGACGACCGCGACATCGTCGATGAGGTCGTAATCGTGGGCCACCTTCGACCCGGCCGCCGCATCGCGGGCGACGTCGTAGGTCGCCTTGACGTCCGCGGCATCGAAAGCGGAGCCGTCGTGGAACGTCACGCCCTCGCGGAGTCTCACGGTCCACTCGCCGGCGTCGGCATCGGGCTCCGGTTCGCCCGCCGCGAGCGCGGGGACGAGGTCCGGGATGACGTCCGGGCCTCCGGCCGGTTCCGGGCGCAGCAGCCCGTCGTAGATCGGGCTGACGCCGGCCTGGCCGTAGCCCGAGGCGGGATGAAAATTATCGACGGCGACCCGTTCCGCGAGCTTCACCTGCTGCGGGTACGCGTCGGCGGTGACGCCCGGGGCACCGCATGCGGCGATGGCCAGCACGGCCGACGCGATGATCGCCCCGCCCATGGCCCTCGACTTCTTGCCGGCCATGCGACCGCACCTCCCGCACCCGAGAATGATCCATCAGGAGGTTAACAGTTCGGTTATCGCTGGTTGGGCGAAAGCCGGGGCCGGCCGCCTACGCCGCGCACCTGGTCGCGCCGACGCAGGATCCCCAGCGCGAGGCCACGACGTCGCACAGCAGCGTGCCCAGGGGCTCGGCCACCGCCGCCCGCCCGGCGACGCCGCGCACGGCGAGGTCCCACAGCAGACCCGGCGCGGTGAACAGCGGCGCGACCACCAGGCCGCGTCCCCGCTCCGC
>NZ_DURI01000289.1 GCF_012837295.1 Corynebacterium sp.
CATCCCCCTGTCGGAGGTCCGCCGCGCCGATTACGAGAGGTTCCTGAACGAGCAGGGCCGCGGCATCCTCGACTACGCGCGCTGGTGCGCCGACCGCGACATCGAGATGCGCACCGCCGCCCGCGACAACGGCGAGTTCCCCGGCTTGGTCACCCCGCTCGGCGCCCACGAGGACGTCGACGAGCTGCGCGAGGAACTGGTGGACTTCCACTGCTGGCTGCAGTGGATCATGGACGAGCAGCTCCGCGACGCCCAGCGCGCGGCGACCGAGGCGGGCATGCGCATCGGCATCATGGCCGACCTCGCCGTCGGCGTGCACCCGGGCGGTTCCGACGCCCGCAACCTGGCCGAGTGGATGGCCCCCGACGCGTCGGTGGGCGCCCCGCCGGACGGGTTCAACCAGCGCGGCCAGGACTGGTCGCAGCCGCCGTGGAACCCGCACAAGTTGGCGGAGGCCTCCTACATGCCGTGGCGCGACATGCTCCGCACGGTGCTGCGGCATTCGGGCGGCATCCGCGTCGATCACATCCTCGGCCTGTTCCGCCTGTGGTTGATGCCGCGAATGGAGTCGCCGGCCAACGGCACCTACGTCCACTTCGACCACGAGGCGATGGTCGGCATCCTGGCGCTCGAGGCCGAGCTCGCCGGCGCCGTCGTCATCGGCGAGGACCTGGGCACCTTCGAGCCGTGGGTCCAGGAGTACCTGGCCCAGCGCGGCATCATGGGCACGTCGATCCTGTGGTTCGAGTCGGATGGCCCGGGCGTGCCCAAGCACCCGTCGAATTACCGCCGCCTGTGCCTGTCGTCGGTGACCACCCACGATCTGCCGCCGACCGCCGGCTACCTCGACGGCGAGCACATCAAGCTGCGCGACCGCCTGGGCCTGTTCGACGCGGACGTCGGGGAAGAGGAGGCCCGCGACCTGGACTGGATCACGGAAAACCTCGCCGCCGTCGACGCGGCGGGCTGCTTCGACGGTCTCGAGGACGACGGTGAGCCGGTGCCCGGCCGCGATTGGAAGAACATCTCCCGCGCGGAGCTGCCGGACGCGGGGCCGCTGATCGTCGGCCTGCACCGCTACCTGGCCCGCACGCCATCCGCGCTGACGTGCATGGCGCTGGTGGACATGGTCGGCGACCGCCGCACGCAGAACCAGCCGGGCACCACCCACGACCAGTACCCGAACTGGTGCGTGCCGCTCACCGACGGCGACGGGCGTGCCCTGCTCGTTTCCGATTTGCCGGGCCTGCCCCTGTTCGGGGCGGTCGCGGAGGCGTCCACGCGAGGTTGACGGTCACGCGCCGTCCGTCACGCGCCCGTTTGGCCGGGGGCCGACCCCCTGGGGTCGGCCCCCGGAAGCTCGATCGGGTCGATGCTGCGACAATCGGAGGGTGACCGATAAATCTTCCCCCTCCGCCGGCCCGACCATCATCGTGGTCGGGCTCATGTTGTTCGCCATGTTCTTCGGCGCCGGCAACCTGATTTTCCCGCCCCAGTTGGGCGTCGAGGCCGGCACCGCCTACGGCCCCGCGATGGCCG
>NZ_DURI01000290.1 GCF_012837295.1 Corynebacterium sp.
AGGCTGCGCGGCGCGATCGTCGGGCATCTCGCGGCGTTCGAGATGACGTCGTCGATCCCCAACAAGCACTACGCGCGGGCTTTCCGACGCCACGGGCACGGAGACGACGTGACCTGGTATTTCGACGAACACGTCGAAGCCGACGCCGTCCACGAGCAAATCGCCGGGCGGGACCTGGCGGGCGGCCTGGCCGACGACGAGCCGGAGCTCGCCGCCGACATCCTCTTCGGCGCCGCCGCCAGCCTGCACATGGACGACCTCGTCGGCGGGCACATGGACGCCGCGTGGTCGGAGGGGCGGTCCGCGCTGCGGGATGCGGGGGAAGACCGATGAGCGAGCCCACCGGAGATGCCCGCGCAGTGATCACCGCCTGCCCGAACGGCCCGCTGCTGGTCCGGGGCGATTTCGCCATCGCCGCGCAGCCCGGCGCGAATCCGGAACGCCCGGAGCGCGCGGTCGTCGCGCTGTGCCGCTGCGGGGCGTCGAGCATCAAGCCGCTGTGCGACGGAACGCACAAGCTCATCGGCTTCACCACGGAGAAGTCGGGCGACGTGTCCGGCGGGCGCTCGGAACCCACCGGCCGCGACCGCGGTTGACCCGCCCCGGGGTCGCGCGACCCGAGGCCGACGGCCGGGCCCCTAACTCGGGTCGAGGACCAGCAGCAGATCCCCGCCGGTGACCTGTGTGACGCCTGCGAGCGGCACCTCCGCCACCGTTCCGCCCACGGGCGCGGTGATCGACGCCTCCATCTTCATCGCCTCGATCGTCGCCACCTGGGCACCGGCCTCGACGACGTCGCCTTCGGACACCGTGACGCTCACCGCGCCGGCGAAGGGCGCGGCAACGTGCCCCGGGTCCGACGGGTCGGCCTTGCGCACCTCCGGGATCTCGGAGACGACGGATTTGTCGCGGACGTCGAGCAGGCGCAATTGCCCGTTGAGCGCGACCATCACCGTGCGCATGCCCTTCTCGTCCGGCTCCGAGATCGCCTCGAGGGTGACCAGCAGCCGGACGCCCTTGCCCAGCGAAATGACGTGCTCGCGGTCGGGCGTCAGGCCGTAGAGGAAGTCGCGGGTGTGCAGCGAGGACAGGTCACCGTACTTGGCCCGGTGCGCGAGGAAGTCGCGGGTCGGGCCGGGGAACAGCAGCCGATTCAGCGTCGCGCGGCGGGTCGCGGAATCCGACGCCAACGCGGCGGCGTCTTCGTCGGACAGGTCCGCGATGCCGGCCGTGACGGTGCGGCCCTGGAGCGCGCGGGTGCGGAACGGCTCCGGCCACCCGCCGGGCGGGGTGCCCAACTCGCCGGCCAGGAAGTTGACCACCGAGTCCGGGACGTCGAAGTTCGCCGGGTCGGCGGCCAGCTCGTCGGGGTCGACGCCCATGCCGACCATCGCCAGTGCGAGATCGCCGACGACCTTGGACGACGGCGTCACCTTGATCAGCCGCCCGAGGATCTCGTCGGCCGCGGTGTACGTGTCCTCGATGGCCTCGAACCGGTCGCCCAGGCCCAGCGCGATGGCCTGTTGGCGCAGGTTGGACAGCTGCCCGCCGGGGATTTCGTGGCGGTACACCCGGCCCGTCGGGGCGCTCAGCCCCGATTCGAAGGGCCGGTAGATCCGGCGGATGACCTCCCAGTACGGCTCCATCGCGGAGATCGCCTCCAGCGGGATGCCGGTGTCGCGCTCCGTGTGCTCCAGCGCGGCGACCAGCGCCGAGGCCGAGACCTGCGACGTCGTCCCCGCCATCGATGCATCGGCGACGTCGACGGCGTCCACCCCGGCCGCCACCGCAGCCATGATCGTCGCCAGCTGCCCGCCGGCGGTGTCGTGGGTGTGCAGGTGCACCGGGAGGTCGAAGCGCTCGCGCAGCGCGCCGACCAGCTGCGCCGCCGCGGCCGGGCGCAGCAGTCCCGCCATGTCCTTGATCGCCAGAATGTGCGCGCCGGCGTCGACGCACCGCTGCGCCAGCTCCAGGTAGTAGTCGAGCGTGTACAGGTCCTCGTCCGGATCGGCGAGGTTGCCGGTGTAGCACAGCGCGACTTCGGCGACGGCCGTGCCGGTGCGCCGCACGGCCTCGATGGCCGGGCGCATCTGCTCGACGTCGTTGAGCGCGTCGAAGATGCGGAAGATGTCGACGCCGGTGTCGGCGGCCTCCTGCACGAACGCCTCGGTGACCTCCACCGGGTACGGCGTGTAGCCGACGGTGTTGCGCCCTCGAAGAAGCATCTGGATCGGGATGTTCGGCATCGCCTCGCGCAGCAGTCGCAGCCGCTCCCACGGGTCCTCGCCGAGGAAGCGCAGGGCGACGTCGTAGGTCGCCCCGCCCCAGGCCTCGACGGACAGCAATTGCGGCAGCGTGTGCGCGTAGGCGGGCGCGGCGGCGAGCAGGTCGCGGGTGCGCACGCGGGTGGCCAGCAGCGACTGGTGGGCATCGCGGAACGTCGTCGACGTCACTGCGACGGCCCGCTGCTCGCGCAGCTTGGCGGCGAATCCCTCCGGGCCCTCGTCGAGCAGCACCTGCCGCCATCCCGCCGGGGGAACGTGCCGCGACGGGCCGTCGAAAGGCGAGCGCAGCGGTTCGTCCAGCTTGTCGCCCGGATGCCGGGGCAGCTTGGCGCGCGGGTCCGGGCCCGCCACGGGGTTCCCGTGGGGCTTGTTGACGGTGACTTCCGCCAGCCACGTCAGCGCCTTCGTGCCGCGATCGGCGGACGCCTGGCCCTGGAGCAATTCGGGGCGCTTTTCGATGAAGTCGGTGGTCACGTTGCCGGCCAGGAACTCCTCGTCGGCGACGACGGCGCGCAGGAAGCCGATGTTCGTGGCCACGCCGCGGACGCGGAACTCGGCCAGGGCGCGACGGGCGCGGCGGACGGCCGCCTGATGGTCGCGGCCACGGCAGATGAGCTTGACCAGCATCGAGTCGAAGTGCGGGGAGATTTCCGCGCCGGCGTAGATCGTGCCGCCGTCCAGCCGGACTCCGGCGCCCCCGACGGACCGGTACGCGGAGATGCGGCCCACGTCGGGCCGGAAGTCGTTGGCGGGATCCTCGGTGGTGATGCGGCACTGCATGGCCGCGCCCCGGATGCGCAGTCGATCCTGCGAGATGTCCAGGTCGGCCAACGTCTGACCGGCGGCGATGCACAGCTGCGCCTGCACGATGTCGACGTCGGTGATCTCCTCGGTGACGGTGTGCTCCACCTGAATGCGCGGGTTCATCTCGATGAACACGTGCTGCCCGGCGCGTTCGCCGACGGTGTCGACCAGGAACTCCACGGTGCCGGCGTTGACGTAGCCGAGCTCCTTCGCCAGCTTCACCGCGTCGCGGTGGAGGGCCTCGCGGATGCCCTCGTCGAGGTTGGGGGCGGGCGCGATCTCCACGACCTTCTGGTGCCGGCGCTGCAGCGAGCAATCGCGCTCGAAGAGATGCACCGTCTCGCCGGTGGCGTCGGCGAGGATCTGGACCTCGATGTGGCGGGGCCGCAGCACCGCCTGCTCGAGGAAGACCGTGGCGTCGCCGAACGCGGTGGCGGCCTCCCGCATCGCCGCGCCCAGAGCGTCGGGCAGGGCCTCGCGCGTCTCCACGCGCCGC
Source organism: Corynebacterium sp. (assembly GCF_012837295.1). GTDB lineage: Bacteria > Actinomycetota > Actinomycetes > Mycobacteriales > Mycobacteriaceae > Corynebacterium. The sequence goes on from NZ_DURI01000290.1 coordinate 3,586, forward strand.
ATGCCGCGGCCGCCGCCGCCCGCGACGGCCTTGACGAAGATGGGAAAACCGATGTCCTCCGCCTGCTCCAGCAGCGACTCGACGTCGTCGGACGGCTCGGTCGACCGCAGCGTCGGAATGCCCGCCCGTTCGGCGGCGCGCAGAGCCTCGACCTTGTTGCCGGCCAGCTCCAGGACCTCGGCGCGGGGGCCGATGAACGTGATGCCCGCGGCCTCCGCCGCCGTGGCCAGATCCGGGTTCTCCGACAGGAAGCCGTAGCCCGGGTAGATGGCATCGCAGCCGGATTCCACGGCGACGCGGATGATCTCGTCGACGTCGAGGTACGCACGCACGGGGTGGCCCTCCACCCCGATCTGATACGCCTCATCGGCCTTTTGCCGGTGGATGGAGTAGCGGTCTTCGTGCGGGTACACCGCCACGGTCTTGATTCCGAGCTCGTAGGCCGAGCGGAAGGCGCGGATCGCGATTTCGCCGCGATTGGCCACGAGGATCTTGGAGAACATCAGGTTGGTTCCATTCCGCCCCGGTCGGCGGGTTTCGCCGGGCGGGGGCTGTTTTGCGGGTGGGGTGGGCGGAGGTCAGCCGAGCAGGACGACGTCGAGGCGGCGGGGGCCGTGAACTCCCTCGACGCGTTCGAGCTCGATGTCCGACGTCGCGGAGGGGCCGGAGATCATGGTGATCGGCGCGGTCGGTTCGACGCGGGCCAGCGCCTCGGGGAAGAGCTCGACCACGGACTCCACGGGGATGACGCAGATGTGGTGGTCGGGAACGAGGCTGATCGCCCTGCGTCCCTCGTCGTCCCGGCCGGAGAGGAAGATGGTCCCGGTCTCGGCGCAGGACACCGTCGACGACGTGACCACCGCGTCGATCGCGTCGTTGAGTTCGCGGACGCCCAGCGGGGCATCGGCGGCGTCGATTCGGAATCGGCCTCCGCTTCCGGTTCCCGCACCGGGATCGGCGTCGGCACCGGTCGCACCGGTCTCGTCCGGCAACCACGCGGGGTCCAATCCCGGGGGCACGACGACGCGGTCGGCGTCGGCAAGCAAGTCGCGCACCCGCCCGGGCAGCGACTCCGCGGTCTCGCGGAACACGGTCGCCCGGTAGTCGACGAGCCGGTCCTCGAGCATGTCCAGGATCGCGTTTTCGCCGAGCGCCGATGTCCGCCGGTAGCCGCGCGGGACTTCGGGGGCCACCGGGGCATCGTCGAGGGCCGCGCGGATGCGGCCGAGGATCTCGTTCTTCGCGTCGCTCATTTCTGCTCCTGATCTGTCGAAACACCAATTCCGACGGGGGTCGCGCCGTGCTTGCGCCACCAGTTGCGGAAGGACGCCTTCGGCGGGGCGGGGATGTCGCGCTGGTCGGTCCAGCCGCCGGCGATGCCCGGCAGCCGGCCGATCCGGCGGTCGCGCCCGGCGATGATCCGCCCGAGCCGCAGACCGCGTTCCAGCAGCGCCATCCGCGGGCCGGAGGACATCGCCGCAGACGCCGCCTTCATCAGCAGATCCATCTGCGACGGCACGGCCCCGCGCTCCGCCTCGACGGCCTTCGCGCGGAGGTGCACGAGGATTTCGGGGATGTTGATCTTCACCGGGCACACGTCGTAGCAGGCGCCGCACAGCGACGACGCGAACGGCAGCGACGCGTTCTCCTCCGATTCGATGCCCGTGAGCTGCGGCGACAGGATCGCGCCGATCGGCCCCGGATACGTCGAGCCGTAGGAATGCCCGCCGGCGTGCTCGTAGACCGGGCAGACGTTGAGGCAGGCGGAGCAGCGGATGCAGTGCAGCGCGGCCCGGCCGACCTCGTCCTCAAGGACGGCGGTGCGGCCGTTGTCCAGCAGCACCACGTGCACGTCCCGCGGCCCATCGCCGGGGGTCGCGCCCGTCCACATCGACGTGTACGGGTTCATCCGCTCGCCGGTCGACGACCGCGGCAGCAGCTGCAGGAACACCTCCAGGTCGGCGAAGGAGGGCACGATCTTCTCGATGCCCATCACCGTGATCAGGGTGTCCGGCAGCGTCAGGCACATCCGGCCGTTGCCCTCGGATTCGACGACGGCGAGCGTCCCTGTTTCGGCGACGCCGAAGTTCGCGCCGGACACCGCGACGGAGGTCCCCAGGAACTTCTCCCGGAGGTGCAGGCGAGCCGCTTCCGCGAGGTCGCGGGGCTCGGAAGTCAGCGTGTCATCGGTCTCGGGCATTCCCTCCAGGAAGATGTCCCGGATTTCGTGGCGGTTGCGGTGGATCGCGGGCACGAGGATGTGCGACGGCTTGTCGTCGCCCAGCTGCACGATCAGCTCGGCCAGGTCGGTTTCGGTTGCGGTGATCCCCTGCGACGCCAGGTGGTCCTCCAGCCCGATTTCCTGGGTGGCCATGGATTTCACCTTGATGACCTCGGTGGATCCCGTGGCCCGGATCAGCTTTGCGACGATGGCGTTGGCCTCGTCGGCGTCGCGGGCCCAGTGCACCGTGCCACCTCGGGCCGTGAAATTCCGCTCGAATTCCTCGAGGAGCTCCGGGAGGCGGGCGGCGACGTTCTGCTTCAGCGCGGACCCGGCGTCGCGGAGCAGTTCCCAGTCGGGGAGTTCGGCGGCGACCGCCGCGCGCTTGCCCCTGATCGTGTGCGTGGCATGCCGGATGTTGGCGCGCATCTGCGAGTTGCGCATCTGCTCCTTCGCCGCCGCCGGGAACGCGGTGGTGGCGTGGAGATTGCCGTGGCCGTGGGCCGGCCGGACCACGGGAATGCCCAAATTGATGGCCGGCGCCGTCGCCGGTTCGTGCGCGGTCATCGCTTGCCTCCCGCAATGGCGGCGAAGCCGAGTAGGCGGGCGGCGGAGAATCGGCCCGCACCGCCCGCACTGCCCGCACCGCCCGGGCGTCCCCGGTGCGACGGCCGCGGGATGGACAGCTCGACGGGGCCGGTGACGTCGAGCGGCTCCTCCCTGGTGGAGGCGAGGATCTCGGCGAGGTGGACGGCGCGGACGGGAACCTCGCGCCGCGCCATCGCCCCGCCCATGTGCAGAAGGCAGGACGCGTCGCCGCCGGCGCACACGGACGCGCCGGTGTCGACGATGTTGCCGATCTTCTCCTCGACCATGCCCCCGGAGACGTCCGGGTTCTTCATGGCGAAGGTGCCGCCGAAACCGCAGCACTCGTCGGCGTCGGCGAGCTCGCGGAAGTCGATCCCGCCCACCGTGCGCAGCAAGCCGGCCTGCCGGTCACCCAGCCGCAGCAGGCGCATCCCGTGGCACGAGGGGTGATACGTGACGGGGTGGGGAAAGTGGGAGCCGAGCTGCGCGGCGGCGTCGGTGACGCCCAGGACGTCGACGAGCAGTTGGGACAGCTCGTAGGTGTTCGCGGCGATCTCGGCCGCGCGTTCGGCCAGGCGCTCGTCCCCGCCGGCGCGGGCCACCATGGGCTGCTGGTGGCCGAGCGATGCGACGCAGGACCCCGAAGGGGCGACGGCGACGTCGTAGTCGGCGGCGGAGAACGCCCCAACATGGTTGCGGACGACGGGCAGGGCCTCGGGCAAATAGCCGCTGTTGACGTGCATCTGCGAACAACAGCCCTGGCCGGGCGGGAAAACGACCTCGTGGCCCAGCCGTTCCAGGATGCGGACGGTGGCCAGGGCGACCCTCGGGTACATCGCGTCGACGATGCACGTCGAGAAGAGCGCGATTCTCATCGGACCTCCAGTTTTCGGGTGATTTCGGCACCGCGGCGAACCCCTCGGGCCGCTGTGGTCCGACCACACTAAACCAGTGAGCCACGTCACGCAAAATTCCGGGGAATTTTGTTTTGGTGCTTGATTTGCGTGACCGCAGTCACATAACCTCCTGTGGACTGACCACTTGGAGAACCGCATCGGCCCGTCGCCAAGCGAGCCCGACGCCGCCCCCGACCCTCCACCCGGCGTCAGCCAACCGGCCCCTCCCCGATCGGGGACGGCGCCCCTCCCCGACAGATGCACCAGGCCCCCGCCTCCCCACCCAGAGCAGCGCGGACGGCCGCAGAAAGGACCGTTTGATGGACAATCTCGCCGTGCTGAGCTTCCTCGCTCTGCTGCCGCTGCTCCTCGTGGGCGTCCTGTTGGCCGGCTTCCGCTGGCCCGCGAAACGCGCGATGCCCGTCGGCTACCTCGCCGCCGTGATCATCGCCGTGACCGTGTGGAAAATGAGCCTCACCGGCGTCGCCGCCGCGACCATCGAAGGGCTCGTCGTCGCCGGAACGATGCTCTACATCGTCTTCGGCGCACTCCTGCTGCTGTCGACGCTCACCGTCGGCGGGGCCATGGCCACCATCCGCGCCGGGTTCAACAACATCTCCGCCGACCGCCGCATCCAGGCCATCATCATCGGCTGGCTGTTCGGATCGTTCATCGAAGGCGTGTCCGGCTTCGGCACCACCGCCGCCGTCGTCGCGCCACTGCTGCTGGCCATGGGCTTCCCCGCGATGTCCGCCGTCATGGTGGGCCTCATCGTCCAGTCCACGCCCGTCAGCTTCGGCGCCGTGGGCACCCCGATCCTCGTCGGCGTCGCCGGCGGCCTCGGCGGAGACCCGGCCGTGGCCGAACGCGTCGAAATCCTCGGCGTCACCATGCCGGAGTTCGTCAACTCCATCGGCTTCTACACCGCGGCAATCCACGCGATCGTCGGCGTGCTCATCCCGCTGATCATCGTCACCCTGCTCACCGGCTTCTTCGGCCCGGACCGGCGCTTCCGCGACGGGCTGGCCATCTGGCCCTTCGCCATCTACGCATCGCTGGCCATGACCGTCCCCTACCTGCTGGTGGCCAAGTTCCTCGGCCCCGAGTTCCCGTCCATGTTCGGCGGCATCATCGGTCTGGCGCTGGTCATGTTCACCTCGGGCAAGGGCTTCCTCATGCCCAAGGACACCTTCGACTTCGGTCCCCGCGCCAGCTGGCCCGCCCGGTGGATGGGCACCATCGAACCGGCCGAGGCCACCGACGTCTCCTCGCGGATGAGCCTGACCCGCGCATGGGCGCCGTACGTGCTCATGGCGGTGCTGCTCGTGGCCACCCGCGTCATCGCCCCGCTGAAGGAGTGGCTGACCGGCCTGGCCATCCCCTTCGAGAACATCCTGGGCACCGAGGTGACCACCACCGTCCAGCCGTTCTACCTGCCCGGCTTCGTGCTGATCCTCACCTCCGTCTTCGCCTACGGCCTGCACCGGATGAACGGCGCCCAGATCAAGCAGACGATCAACATCTCGGCCGGCCAGCTCGCCGGCACCGCCGCGGCCCTGGTGTTCGCCGTGCCGCTGGTGCGCGTGCTCATCCAATCCGGCCCGGCGCTCAACGAGTCCGGCCTGTCCAGCATGCCGGTGACGCTGGCCGAGGGCGCGGCACTGGTCTCCGGCTCCGCCTGGCCCGTCATCGCCCCGTGGATCGGCGCCCTCGGCGCCTTCATCGCGGGATCCAACACGGTGTCCAACCTGACGTTCTCGCAGTTCCAGTACTCCACGGGCGTCGCCATCGGGTTGGAGCGCCCGGAGCTGATCGTGGCCACCCAGGCCATCGGCGGCGCCGGCGGCAACCCCATCGCCATCCACAACATCGTCGCGGCGTCGGCCACCGTCGGCCTCCTCGGCCGCGAGGGCGACCTGCTGCGCCAGACGATTCTGGTGACCACGTACTACTGCCTCGCCGGCGGTGCGGTGGCCTACCTCTTCATCTACGGGTTCGGGCTCAACCTGGGCACGATCATGCTCGCCGCACTCATCGCGGCGCTGGGCTTCATCGCCGCCAAGCTGTGGAAAAAGGATGCCCCGGCGAAGGTCGGCGCGGGAGTCTGATGCGGCGGCGGATCCGCCGGCGGAACGGGTGAACGCGCCCGGCCCGCCCGGGCGGGCCTAGAATCGACGAAAGTCGTTTCTGCCAGGAGGCCCGCCCATGCCCGCCACCACCGCCCGCGCCTACACCGTCGTCCTCGATTGGCTGGAGGAGCGTCTCCGGAGCGGGAAGATCTCCGTGGGCGACAAACTGCCCGGCGAAAGGCAGTTCGCCGAGGACTTCGGCATTTCCCGGGCATCGGTCCGCGAGGCCATCCGCGTCCTCGACGCCATGGGCCTGGTCCGTTCCGCCACCGGTTCCGGCCCGAAGGCCGGGGCCGTCGTCATTTCGGAACCGTCCGCCGCCCTGGCCTGGGCCCTGCGGATGCACGTGGCCACACGGTCGCTGCCGGTCGGCGATCTGGTGCAGACCCGTCTCCTCCTGGAGACCCAGTCCGCCATCGGGGCCGCCTCGGCACCGGACGGCCCGGAACGCACCCGGATTCTGGAGCGGGCCGAAGAGCTGCTCGACGTCATGGACGACCCCGAGCTCCCGGCTCGCGACTTTCACGCGCACGACGCCGAGTTCCACGTCCTCCTCGCCTCCCTGGCGGGCAACGTGGTGGTGGAGACGATCATGGCCTCGCTGCGCCAAGCGACCATCGGCTACGTCCAGGAAACCGTCTCGGGGCTGGGCAATTGGCCGGAGATCAGCCGCACCCTGCAGGAACAGCATCGGGAAATCGTCGCCGCCGTGCGCGAGCGCCGCGGCGAGGAGGCCGCGGAACTCCTCCGCCATCACATCACCTGGTTCTACGGCTTCAGCGAGAGGAAGAACGAGAAGGCCGAGAAGACCGGCGAGAGCTAGCCAGCAGCCGCGCCCGCACGCTAACCCACCTCGAATGTCCTAACCCACCCGTTAGAACAGGCTCTTTTCGCGATTCGGGGTGGGTTAGCCGGACAAGGGCCGGGGGACGGTCGCCGGCGGCCCCGACGCACCGACCCCGAAACAGCGGAAAACCCCGGATTCTTTCGAATCCGGGGTTTTCCCGTGGTGAGGGGTTTACGAATGCAGGTCAGGCACGGTCCAGAGAGCACGGCTCCCGCGGGTCAGTTCCGAAAATCCCGCGACTTTCTCAATACCGTGCTTCATGCGTGATGACGCCCGCTACCGTGATGATGTCCCCCTCTCGGGGAACAGTCATCCTGACTCACGGGGATGGCTACTGTCCGGCCTCCGGTCATCTGCGAATATCGTATCCGCAGGTCATCGGGCTTCTTGACTAAAGTGCAGGTCAGAACTCGAAAACAATCGGCCAGTTTAGATTCAGCAGGCCGTACCATGAGCGACATGAACACGTCGAACAGCCAAGCAGTCATCCGCTCGGCGGATCGTGCGGCGGTCGTCGACATCATCGCCAACATTCGAGCTACCGCGCCACTGACCCAGCCCGCCCGCGCCGAAATTCTGCGAACCGAGGGCGTAGCGGCACTGACGGCTGCGATCTTCGAGGACACCCTGTTTGATCCGCACCTGGAACAGGCTCGTGCCGAGGCGAAAAAGGACCTCGAAAGCTGGATTGCCGCCGGGTACGCGGTGACCTCCCTGCTCGATGACACGTATCCGAAGTACCTGGCGGGCGTTCACCAGGCCCCGGCGCTGCTGTTCAGCCAGGGCCAGCTGATGCCGGACGACAACGGCGTCAGCATCGTCGGCACCCGCACCCCCACCGAACCTGAGCGTCAGGCAGCCGCCGACGTCGCCACCGGCCTGGTCGAGGCCGGGCTGACCGTGGTCTCCGGGATGGCATCGGGCATCGACACCACAGCCCATGAGGCCGCGCTGGCCGCCGGCGGGCGCACCGTCGCCATCATGGGCACCGGCTTGGACCACACCTACCCGGCGGAGAACCGGGGCCTGCGTCGGCGAATCGAGGCGACGGGCCTGGTGGCATCTCAGTTCTTCGCCGACATGCCCGGATCGCAGAAGACGTTTCCCATGCGCAACGTCACCATGAGTGGCTACGGGCGGGCCACCATCGTCATCGCCGCCGGGGAGCACTCGGGAACCCGACACCAGGCCCGGGCGGCGATCAGCCACTCGCGGGGGCTGATCCTCACCCCAGCGGTTGCCGAGCGCACCACCTGGGGCCGGAAACTCGTCGACGAGGGCCGCGCCCGTGTTGCCCACAACCCTGCCGAAGCAGTGAAACTGGCCCAGGGCATCATCGCCGTCGCCGAGTTGGGACATGAGTTGTTCACCTAATGGACGACTTCAACGCGAAGGTGAGGACCTACTTGGGATCGTTGACGCACTTTCATGCGGTGCCGGCAGATCGTAGCGACGTGTGCCGGGTGTGCTGTGGTCCCACCGGCGTCGACTGGGACGCTGCCCACTACCCGACCTGCCGCAAATGCCGATCAATGCACAGGCAGGCGCAGGCAGCGGATGCGGCACTTGCGGATACCACCGCCTTCGTGACCTACGCCTTGCAGTACAGGGACAAGTCGTCCGATATGGCGCTGGATGACATGTACTCGTACAAGAATCCCGGAAGGACGCCGGCCCGCCGCCACGAGGCTGGTGCCCGCATTGCTGCGTTGTTGTACTCGACACTGCATACGCTGGAGTCTCGCCGTCGTATCGGGGGCCCGTTCACGGTCGTGACCTTCGTCCCGTCGAGTGCGGGCGCGGGATCATCTGCGCTGTCGGAGGTCATCGCAAGGGCACTGGCGAAGATCGACAGGGCACCAACGGTCGACAGCACCCTGGACTTGACGGCGGGGAAAGAGCGGGTCAAGCATCGGTTCGACGTCGACAGGTTCACCGTTGCCGAGCCTGCCCGGCTTCGCGGGGCGCGGGTGCTGTTGGTCGAGGACACGTGGGTGTCGGGCGCCAATGCCCAGTCCGCCGCCGCCGCACTACATGCAGCGGGATCGTCGTGGGTGACAGTCCTGACGGTGGCACGGATGCTCAACGAGCGCGACGAGCGGGGCGCATACTTGCGCAGCCGCTACCGGGAGCTGCCTTCCCCCACGATGGCGCCGTAATTCGGCTCTTCACGATTTAGAGTGCGTTGATCCGGGCGTGCAGCTGCCCGGAGTGAATCAGACACCGCAAGATGTAGTGGTCGAGGTTGCGGAACCCCAGGGCGGTGCCCCGTAGATGCTCTAGGGCGTGTCTCCCATAGCTGAGCGGTGACCCGCGAGACGGTGTCCGTATGGCACAGACGAAGTCAAGGTTTCGCCAGTTCACCGATGAGCAGTGGGAGCGGATCGAGCCCCTGCTGCCCTCCAACCAGGGGCGGCAGGGGCATCCGTTTCGCGACAACCGCAAGGTGGTCGAGGGCATCATCTACCGCTACCGGACAGGGATTCCGTGGCGTGACCTGCCGCGAGATGAGTACGGCCCGTGGCAGACGGTGTGGAAACGCCACGCTCGATACGCCGAGGACGGCACCTGGGACCGGGTCCTGCAGGCAATCCTGGCTGACGCCGACGCCGACGGGATGATCGACTGGAACGTCTCGGTCGACGCCACCATCTGCCGCGCCCACCAGCACGGCACAAATACGACCCGCCCTGAGCAGGACACAGGGGGCTCGATCGAATCACAAGAATCGCCCCGCAGCCGAGTGTGAACCTGCAGGTCACGGCATCGGCAGGTCGCGTGGCGGACTGACGACCAAAATCCACAGCGCCGTCGACGGCCGCGGGCGACCGCTGGCGAACGTGGTCACCGGCGGCCAACGCAACGACGGTGCGATGCTCGAACAGGTGCTCGCCGACATCCACGTTCCCCGCCACGGGCGGGGCCGGCCCCGCACCCGCCCAGACGCGGTGATCGCCGACAAGGCGTACTCGTCCGGAACCATCCGCCGCCAGCTCCGCAACCGGGGCATCGCCGCCGTGATCCCGGAGAAAAGCGACACGATCGCCGCACGAGCACGCCGAGGCGGCCGCGGCGGCAGACCGCCCAAACTCGACGTTGACCTCTACAAAGGGCGAAACGTCGTCGAACGATCCTTCGCCCTGGCCAAGCAATGGCGAGCCCTGGCCACCCGTTACGACAAACTCGCGATCACCTACCGCGCCGCCGTCACACTCTGTTCGATCCTGTCCTGGGTACGCCTATTGGGAGACACGCCCTAGATGTTATGTCCCGGTAGGTTGCGAACGCTGCCTACCGGGCCATCACCACATCCGGCGATAACCACGGTCAGGCAAAAAAAAGGGGAAGGCCGTCCCTGTGATTGTCTTGGGTTACCACACTCAAAGACTCCAGAAACGACCTTCCATGACCCACGCTAACGCACCACTGACCCCCACCGGGCGAGGAGCGCCTGGCCTAACTCATCGTCAACGACGGATGGAGCTGCGCCCGAGCCGCCGAACGATTCCAGGTCTCGCCCTCCACGGCCCACAAATGGTAGTAGTGCCCCATAGAGTGGTGTAACTCGGTGACCAGGACCGTGATTGGTCTGCTCATGGCCTGCTGGCAGGCGTACGCGTGGGGATGGGCCGCACCGGCGGTGCGCGTCGAGGCCCGCCGTGTGCAGAGGACTCCCGCCAAGGGCCAGACCTACGTCCGCGAGACCGACCCGGGAGTCAAGATCATCAGTGGCGGTGGCGCGGCCGCGTCCACGAAGGAGAAGCGCACCATGAGCCAGGACATCAACATCAAGCTCGACCGTGGACCGGACAACCACGTGTACACGATCATCGGCACGCTGCTGGCCTGCGGCGCGGTCGGCATGGCCGCGTGGGCTATCAGCAACGCCGGGATGCTCGACCTCGCGGCCACCGGGCTGACGGTCTTCTTCTTCCAGCTCGTGCAGGTGATGATGAAAGTCGGCCTCATCACGCTGCCGGAGCGGAAGAGTACGGACTTTCAGCAGACCTCCGGCCTGCTCAAGACCGCCTGGCGCGAGTTCCAGGAGTTCCAGGGCCGCTCGCCCATCTGGCGGATGGCGCTGCTGGCGCTCGGCTTCACCGTCGGCTACATGATCTTCCGCTGGGGA
>NZ_DURI01000291.1 GCF_012837295.1 Corynebacterium sp.
CATTCGGATCGTCCGGCCCGGCACCGGCGCCTGGGCCGGTTGCGGTGTCGGAGCCGGAATCGGGTCCCGCATCGCCCCGGGGTTCGCGCCCGGCGTCGTGCCCGCTCATCGTGCCGCCCCTACTTCTTCGGGGCGGTGGCGCCGGCCTTGGCGGCCTTGGCGGCCTTGCCCGACTTGCCCGGCTTGCCGGACTTGATGGTGCGGCCGGTTCGCGCCACCCGGCGCCCCTCCGCGGCCGCGGCGATGCGCCGCTCGCGGGCCAGCTTCAGGGCGAATCGGCGCTGTTCCTTGTCGTCGAGGTACAGCGGGTCGTCGGAAAGCCCCTTCACCAGCGCGAACATGAGCGCAATGATGACCAGGACGAACGGGCTCGCCGCGAGGATGGTCACGGACTGCAGGTTCGACAGCGCATCCTCGCCTCCGGTGAGCAGTAGCACGACGGCGATGAGCGCCGTCGAGATGCCCCACATCGCCGTGACGGGGCGCGCCGCGTCGAGGCGGCCGTTCTGGCTCATGGTGCCCATCACCGTCGACGCGGAGTCCGCGGAGGTGATGAAGAACGTCGCCAGCAGGATCATCGCCACGAACGCCGCGATGCCACCGCCCGGGAACGAATCCAGCAGAGTGAACAGCTGCCCTTCGGCGGAACCGTCGCCCCAGATCGACTGGCCGATCTGCTCGAGGTGAATCGCCGAGCCGCCGAAAATGGCGAACCACACCAGCGACACCAGCGACGGCACCAGCACGACGGAGAACACGAACTCGCGGATCGTGCGGCCGCGCGAAATCCGCGCCAGGAACATGCCCACGAACGGGGACCAGGAGATCCACCAGGCCCAGTAGAAGATGGTCCAGCCCGACAGCCACTCGCCGGCGGTGCCATTGGCCGAGGCTCCGGTGCGCGACGCCATCTCGAAGAACTGCGACAGGTACGAGCCGGCGGCGGTGGGGATGGTGTTGAGGATGATCACCGTTGGGCCGACGACGAGCACGAACACCGCGAGAATCAGTGCCGCGATCATGTTGAAGTTGGAGATGTACTGGATGCCCTTGCTCACGCCCGACAACGCCGAAGCGAGGAACGCCAAGCCCAGCACGATGATGATGCCCAGCATCAGCCACGTGCCCGGGTTCTCCACCAGGCCCGTGTGCTCCAGGCCGGCAGAGATCTGCAGTACGCCCAGGCCGAGCGACGCGGCGGTGCCGAAGACGGTGGCGAAGATCGCCAGGACGTCGATGAGCTTGCCCAGGAACCCCTCGGCGTTGCGCACGCCGATGAGCGGGATGAACGCCGCCGAAATCAGCTGGCGCCGACCCAGGCGGTACGTGCCGTAGGCGATGGACAGGCCGACGATGGCGTAGATCGCCCACGGGTGCAGCGTCCAGTGGAACATGGTCGTGGCCATGGCCGTGCCGACCTCGTTGGGCTCATGAGCGGGCACGCCGTTGCGGTAGAACGTCAGCGGCTCGGCGACGCCGTAGAACATCAGGCCGATGCCCATGCCCGCGGCGAACATCATGGCGATCCAGCTGAGCGTGGAAAACTCCGGCTTCTCGTCGTCGCCGCCCAGGCGGATGTGCCCGAACTTCGACAGCGCGACGCCGAAGATGAAGAATACGAAGACCGTGCCGGCCAGGACGAACAGCCAGCCGGTGTTGTCCACGACCCAGCTCAGCGCGGACGAGGCGAAGTTCGCGAAATTGTCCGGCCAGATCAGTCCCCACGCGACGATGGCCAGGATGAGGCCGGCGGCGGGGATGGTGACGCCGAGGTCGATGCCGGAGCCGGACCGCCCGTCGGGGTCCTCGCCGGGCAGGTCGTTGTCGGCGATGGCGGGGGGCGGGACGACGGCGCCCGTCGCCACGCCCGCGGCGTCGCCGAAACCGGAGTCGAGCCCTTCTCTTCGGTCTGGTGGTCCGTGTTCACGGTCAGAGGTGGTCATATAACCACCATGGCGGCCCTTGACCTGCGATTTCAAATGTGAATGACGTAAATCTCAGGTTTTTCCCAGTTTCGGCACCGCTTTACGACGGCCCGCCCCCGCCATCCCCGCCGGTCAGACCAGTGCCTGGTGGGCAATCGTCACAATTGGTTAACGATATGCGGGCCAAGACCCGTCGGCTAGCCAAATGGGGGCACGCTCCGCCGACGAGCGGGCCCTGCCCTTCCTCATTCTTCGCCCGCGTCCCCGGCGGCGCGGGCGTCGAGCACGGCCTGGTACAGCTCGCGGTGCTTGACCAACCCGGCGGTGCCCGCGACGGAGCGGCACGCGTCCTTGAGCCGATCGCCGCCGGCGACGCGGAACTCGACCTCCTCGACGAGGTCCTCGGGGTTCACCGGCGCACTGGTGACGCCCGCACCCTCGATGACGACGGTGATCTCGCCGCGCACCCCGCCCTCGGCCCATTCGGCGACCTCGGCCAAGGTGCCGCGCCGGGTTTCCTCGTACATCTTGGTCAGCTCACGGCACACCGCGACGCGGCGGTCGCCGCCGAGGACGTCGGCGGCCTCGGCCAGCGTGGCGGCGATGCGATGCGGGGACTCGAAGAAGCAGCATGCCCGCTGCTCGGTGGCCAGAGACTGCAGCCACTCCCGGCGGGCGCCCTGCTTGCGCGGGGCGAAGCCGTCGAAGATGAAGCGCCCCACCTTCAGACCGGACAGCGCCAGGGCGGTGGTCACCGCCGACGCCCCGGGCAGGCACGTCACGGGCAGCCCCGCATCGTGGGCGGCGGCCACCACGGCCAGCCCCGGGTCGGACACCACGGGCATGCCCGCGTCGGTGACCACGAGGACGCGGTGGCCGGATCGGGCGGCGTCGAGAAGCTGCGCGATGCGCTGTTCCTCGTTGTGGTCGAAGTTGGAGACGACCCGGCCGCGGATCTCCACGCCCAGCGCCGCCGCCAGCTGGCGTGCGCGGCGGGTGTCCTCCGCGGCGATGACGTCGGCCTCCCCCAGCGCCGCGCGCAGGCGGTCGGTGGCGTCGCCGATGTTGCCCAG
>NZ_DURI01000292.1 GCF_012837295.1 Corynebacterium sp.
CACCGCCGCCACCGTGCGGCCGGTGATCACCAGCGCCATCGTCGCCGGGATCGCCGCGACGGCGAGCAGGTACGGCAACGACGCGGTGATCATCAGCGAGCCGGTGATCTCCGGCAGGGCGATCGACGCGACCGCCGCCGCCGGCGCCGCGATCGCCGCCCAGCGCGGGCCGGCGACCACCCACGCCAGGTATGCCGCGCCCGCCGGCAGCAGCACCATCGGCGCCACCGCCCCGTACACGTTGCCCAGCAGGATCGGATCACCCGGCACCAGACCGCCCAGCGCGTGCCATGCCGCCGGGTAGAACATGTCGGCCGCGGTCTCGCGGTTCATCAATTCGCCCGCGCGAGTGGGGGAGGCGATGCCCTCCTCCGCGATCCAGCGCAGGAAATTGTTGTGCCAGTGCAGGTCCCACGCCTCGCGCAAGTTCGACCCGCCGCCCGGCAACTCGCCCATCGGCAGCAGGTACCGGGCCGAACCCACCACCGTCACCGCTGCGGAGACCGCGGCCGTCGCCCATTCGGCGGCGGACGGCCGGGCGAAGGGGCTCTCCCCGTCCCGGCCCGAGGCGCGGGAATCGGCGCGGGGGATGAACGCCCGGGCCAGGTACGCCACGGCCGCCGCGCCCGCGAACGAGGCGAGGAACGCGATCCAGCCCCACCTCACGTCCAGCGCCCCGGCCGCCCACGCGCCGAATCCCGCGACGCCCAGGATCACCGGCCCGGCGGCGGCCAACGCCAGCATCGGGCGCAGACCTGCGGCGATGCCGATGATCGCGCCGGGCGCCAGCAGCAGCAAGAGGGTGACCGCGGCCGCAGCGAACATGTGCTCCTCATTCGGGCGCACGGGCGCGGGATCGGCCGCGCCCACCCGCGCCTGGGGTGAAAATTGGGGGATTAACAGTCCCAACATAGGCGGAAAGGCGCGGCCCGGCGGCATTGGGCGGCGACTCGGAGGAAGTGTCGCCGGGCCCCGTCGTGGATGGGGAGGCCGGGTCACCTCCGATACGGGGGAGGGTGTCGGAGTTGACGGTGGATTGTGCGAAACTCTGAAACGGACGCGCCCGGCGTGATCCGCGTGCACCCCGCTGCGCGGACCGGGACGGTGAAAGGGGAGTGTCGTGGACGATCGGACATACGGCCCCTCGGACGGACACATGCGCTTCGACGATTTCGGGCGCTTCGGCGAGTTCGGCTCCCGCCGGCGCGCGGTGAGGGGCGATGACGCGCCGGGCGATGACCGGGGCCCCGCCGACGGTGCGGACCGGCGCGAACGACCGGATTCCCGCTCGAACTCGAACTCGAACCCCGACTCCCACTCGGACTTCGACTTCGACTTCGATGCCCTCGCGCGCAGCCTCGCCGGCGGCGACGCGTCCTCCGTCAGCGTGCCGCTCATCGTCTCCGGCGGCGTGCTGGTGGCGTTGATCGTCCTGTCCTTCGTCTACGGCTGGCCGCTGTGGGCGATCATCCCGTGCATCCTCGCACTGATCATCCTGGTCGGCGCCGGCTTCCTCCGTCGCCCGCCGGTGGCGCCGCTGGAGTTGACCTCGAGCGAGCGCGACCGCGTGCGCCGCGTCCTCGACGAGCACGGCGCCCGCTCGGCCGTCGCGCTGGTCCGCGCGCTGTACCCGGGCGAATCCAGCGTGGCGGCGACGAAGACCGTGCGCCTGCTGCTCGAACGCGGCTGACCGGCCCGCGGCGGTCGGGCCCGCGCGAAACCTCCCGGCGGGTCGAACTAGACTTTCCCGCATGGCAACTGAGCAGGATCCGACCACCACCACCGATTCGACCACGGCGTCCCCTTCGGCCCCCTCGGCCGGCGCCCCTGAGCGCCGCCAGCGCGTGCTGTCCGGGATTCAGCCGACGGCGGACTCCTACCACTTGGGCAACTACCTGGGTGCGGTGAAGCAGTGGATCGGCCTGCAGGACGACTTCGACGCCTACTACTTCATCCCCGACCTCCACGCCATCACGGTGCAGCAGGATCCGAAGGAGCTGCGGCAGCGCACCATCGCGGGTGCGGCGCAGCTCATCGCGCTGGGCATCGACCCTGCGAAGTCCGTTCTGTTCGTGCAGTCCCACGTGCCGGAGCACGCGGAGCTGAGCTGGGTGCTCACCTGCTTGACCGGTTTCGGCGAGGCGTCGCGCATGACGCAGTTCAAGGACAAGTCGGCGAAGCAGGGCTCGGATCACACGTCCGCGGGCCTGTTCGCGTACCCGATGCTCATGGCGGCCGACATCCTCCTCTACCGCCCGCAGCTCGTCCCGGTGGGCGAGGACCAGCGCCAGCACCTGGAGTTGGCGCGCACGCTCGCGCAGCGCTTCAACTCGCGCTACAAGAAGACCTTCGTCGTCCCGGAGGCCCACATCCTGGCGGGTTCGGCGAAGATCTACGACCTGCAGGATCCGACGTCGAAGATGAGCAAGTCGGGCGCGAACCCGAAGGGCATCGTCAACCTGCTCGACGATCCGAAGGTCTCCGCCAAGCGCATCAAGTCGGCGGTGACGGACAACGACGGCGAGATCCGCTTCGACCGCGAGAACAAGCCGGGCGTGTCCAACCTGCTGGTCATCCAGTCCAGCCTGACGGGCGTCCCGGTCGACGACATCGTCGCCGGCTACCAGACCGCGGGCGCCGGGTACGGCCAGCTCAAGGGTGATACCGCCGAGGCCCTGGAGGCGTTCACCACGCCGCTGCGCGCCCGTTACGACGAGCTCATGGCCGATCGCGGCGAGCTCGAGCGCATCCTCGCCGATGGAGCGGATCGCGCGCGCGGGGTCGCCTCCCGCACTCTGGAGCAGGTGTACGAGCGGGTCGGGTTCCTCCGCTCCGCGTCGCGGTAACGGCTTCGTTTCATTCCGGCTGCTTTGCGACGCTCGCCGCGTCGCATTCGGTGCATGTCGGTAAACTGGCCCCGTTACGTTCGCCCGGGTGGCGGGGCCGATTGCCGGTCCGCCGGCACGTCTCCGCCATCCCCACCGACGAAAGCAGGTTCGAGCGATGGCGACATCGACGCGCCCCGACCCGAAGAAGACCGATCGATACGGCATCGAGCGAGTCACCGACGACGATCCTGGTTTCGTCGACAAGATGCGCATGAAGTACGGGTGGTTCGACCACATCATGCGCATGCAGGAGCGGTACTCGCAGGAGGGCGGCAATCACTTCGCCGCCGGCGTCACCTACTTCTCGGTGCTGTCCGTCTTCCCGCTGCTGATGCTCGCATTCGCGATCATCGGTTTCGTGTTGCGGGGCAACGACGAGATGATGCAGTCCATCGAGAACGCGATCACCGAGAACCTCAGCGGCCAGATGGGCGAGACGGTGTCGTCGATCATCGACAGCGCGGTCAGCCAGGCCGGCGGCGTGTTCACCATCGGTTTCATCACCGCCCTGTGGTCGGGCCTGAGCTGGATGGGCAATCTGCGCATGGGCGTCACCGCCCTGTGGAAGCGGCCGATCATCGCCGAGAATTTCGTCATGGGCAAGCTGCGCGACTTCCTGCGCCTGCTGGGCATGATGCTGATGATCGCCCTGACCTTCGCCGTCACGGCGATCGGCTCGTCGGGACTGACCTCGACGCTGGTGGAGAAGGTCGGCCTGGACGGGGTGCCCGGCATCGGCGTGCTGACCACCGTCGTCGCCATCGCGATCGGCCTGCTGGCGAACTGGATCCTGTTCTTCTGGATGCTTTCTGCGCTGCCCCGCGGCAAGGTCCCCATGAAGGCGGCGGCGAAGGGCGCGGTCATCGGCGCCATCGGCCTCGAGGTGGTCAAGCAGCTGGGTTCGCTGTTCTTCTCGAACGCGCTATCCAACCCGGCCGGCGCGGTCTTCGGCCCGATCATCGGTCTGATGGTCGTGTTCTACCTGATCTGGCGCATCACCATGTACGCGTCGGCGTGGACGGCCACGACCGAGGAGGCGCTGGCGATGGAGGAGCCGGACCTGCCGCCGCCGGCCGTGATCCACATCCGCCCGGAGGCCGCCCGCGAGACCGGCGGCCTGGCCAAGCTCCTGCGGTTGTAGCCCCGCGCACCACGGTTACGACGAACGCCGCCCCGAATCGGGGCGGCGTTTTTCGTTGCCCTCGGTCGTGTACCGCGACCTGGTCGGCCCCGAACCATGGGCTGATTCCGGGGCCGTGCGCGGGCTCAGCGCTTCCGCGACCTCCGCGACCCCCGCGACCGCAGCGCCCAGGCGGCGACGGCGATGAGCAGCGCGCCGGCGATGCCGCCGACGATGGCGATGTCGCGGGCCGCCGGCCCGTCGCCGGCTCGGTCTTCCTCGTCGCCGGTCGCGTCGAGGATCTCGTCCTCCATGTCCTCCGGCCCGAGGTCGTCGGCGCCGTCGCCCGCGGCGGGAATCGACAAGTCGCCGACGGACGCCCCGGGCTTCGTCGCAAAGCCGGATTCCAGCAGGGCCGCGGACTGCTGCCAGGCGCGAGGGCCCTCCTCGACCGTCGTGTCCAGCACGATGGTGCCCAGGCGGCGGCCGTCGCGGGCGGCGAAGCCGACGAAGGTGTGGCGGGAATCGTCGGTGAAGCCGGTCTTGCCTCCCAGCGCGCCCTCGAAACCGGAGGCCAGCAGCTGGTTGTCGTTCGACATGGTGAAGCCCTCGATGCCGGCTTCCTCGTCGCCGGGCATCTCGGTCAGGGCGGTGCCGCTGAGGCGCTTGTACTCGGGGTCGTTGAACGCGGCGCGGTAGAACAGCGCCATGTCGAACGCGGAGGTGACCTGGCCGGGGCCGTCGAGCCCGGTGTAGTCGGCGATGCGGGTGTCGGTGGCACCGAGTTCGCGGGCCTTCCGGTTGACCTTGCGCAGGGTCTCCTCGCGGCCGCCCAGTGCCCCGGAGAGGGCGGAGGCGGTGTCGTTGCCGGAGCTCATCAGCAGGCCCAAAAGCAGCTTTTCGACGTCGTATTCGACGCCTTCGAGGATTCCCGCCCGGGAGCCCTCGATGGCCGCGTCCTCGTACCGGGCCGTGACCTTGCGGTCCATCGGCAGTTCGTCGATGACCACCAGCGCCAGCAGCACCTTCGCGATCGACGCGGGGCGGTAGCGGCCGTGCGGGTCCTTCGCGGCGATGACGTCGCCCGTGCCGGCGTCGAAGACCATCCACGACGACGCGGCGACGTCCTCCGGAACATCGAACCCGCGGGATGCGACGACGCCGCATTCGGTCATTTTGGGGCCGCCGGCGGGAGTGGCCGGCACCGGCAGCGGGTCCGGCGACGGGGCGCCCGGGGCGGGGACCTCCGAGGAATCGACCGGCGGCGGGGGCGTGGTCCGGTAGGCGCAGTCGTCGGTGTCGCGTCGGCCCGGAGCGGGGCCCGGGGATTCCTCTTCTTCCGTCGACGTGCTCGTCTCCGGATGGGCGGGGGCTCCGGAGGTCGCGGCCGGTGACGTCGGCTCCGCCGTCTGCGGGGACCGTGCAGTCTGCGCGGTGGCGGTGGCGGGCTCCGCGAGCGGTGCGGTGCCGAGGACCAGGGTCGCGGCCACCGCAAGTGCGGTGCCTCGCGGGATCCGTCGGCGGGTGCGGGACGGCGTCGAGGTGTTCACGACGGATCACCGTAGTCCCCGCGCATGCCCCGGCGGGTGTCGGGTGACCCCGGGGTCGGCGGACGGCGGGAGGGCGGAGGCGGAACGGCGGTGGAGCGGCCGAGGAGCGGTGGTGGAGCGGTGGTGGAGCGGCGGCGGGGAGTCGGGGGCCAAGGCGCGAGGAATGGAAGAGCAGGTGAATCTGTTATACGCTGACCTGTCATGCACAACTCACCCGAGATGACCCTCGATCCCCAGCAGGTCGAGGCGAGTGTCGTTGCTGATCTGCCGAAGGTGGTCCTCCACGATCATCTGACCGGCGGGATGCGTCCCACCACTCTCGTCGAGCTCGCCGATCGGGCGGGTTACGATGCCCTGCCCTCCCGTGATCCCGAGGAGGTCGCCCGCTGGTTCGTGGAGGCCGGAAACGCGGGCAGCCTGCCCGCGCACCTCGAGGCGTTCGCCCACACCACGGCCGTCACGCAGACCGCGGAGTCGTTGACCCGCATCGCCCGCGAGGCCGTGGAGGATCTCGCCGGGGACCGCGTGGTCTACGCCGAGCTGCGGATCGCCCCGGAGCTCCACGTGGACGGCGGCTTGTCCATGCAGGAAGTCGTGGACGCCGTCGTCGAGGGCCTGGGGCAGGGCGAGCAGGCGGCCACCGAGGCCGGCCATGACATCACGGCCCGCCTGATCCTGTCGGCCATGCGCGACCGGGATCGTTCCGTCGAGGTGGCGCAGCTGCTCGTGGACAACCTGCCGGACAATTCCGACCACGATTACGTCGTGGCGTTCGACTTGGCGGGCCCGGAGGAGGGCAACTCCCCGGACAAGCACGCCGCCGCGTTCGCGCTGCTGCGGGACAACCTCGCGCCGGTGACCATCCACGCCGGCGAGGGCGCGGGCCTGGAGTCCGTGCGCGCCGCCGTCGTCGCCGGGGCCAACCGCATCGGCCACGGCCCCCGCGTGTTCGAGGACCTGACCTCGAGCATGGACGGCATCGAGCTGCAGCGCCTGTCCGGCCACATTCGCGACCGGTGCATCCCCCTCGAACTGTGCCCCACGTCCAACGTGCAGACGGGCATCGTCGACGCCATGGCGGATCACCCGTTCCCGCTTCTCGACGACCTGGGCTTCACGTGCACGGTCAACACCGGAAGCCGCCTGTTGGGCGGCACGACGATGACCCGCGAAATGATGATCCTCGTCGACGTCTTCGATTACGGCTACACCGAGCTTTTCCAGCTGACGTGCAACGCCATCGAGAGCGCCTTCGCCGATCTGCCGACGCGCGAGCGAATCCTGGACACCCTGATCTACCCGCCGTACCTGGAGTTGACCGACCAGGACGGCGACGGCGAGATCGACCCGTGCGAGGAAGAGCAGCCGACGATCGGCTGATCGCCGCGAGCCGGACGAGAAAGGGCCGCCGCCCGGAGCAATCCGGGTGGCGGCCCTTCGTCGTGGCCGGGATCTAGATCTTGGAGGTGAAGCGGGCGGTGAGGCCCTTCTCCAGGCGGGCCCAGCCGTCGGCCTCGTCGTCGTACGGCGGCACCGGCTCGGACTGCTCGCCGGTGTCCAGGAGGTAGTTGAGCAGCCACTGCAGCTGCTGGTTGCCCGCGAGGACCTCGTTGACGGCGTCGTCGCCGGCCCAGTCCGCGGAGTCCGCGAGCAGCTCGTACGCGCGACCGAGCTGCGCGGTGTCGACGCTGCCCGGTCCGGCCTTGATGTCCTCGATGAGGCCGGTGAAGGAGTACTCGTTGTCCGGGTGGACGACGGCCTCCAGCTCGCCGGCGTTGGCGGCGGTCATGACCTCGTCCCAGGTGCTCAGCGCCGCCAGGTCGTGGTCGTCGTTCTCGATGAGCCAGCGCACCATGGTGCGCGGCTGCGGGAAGGTGTTGATCGAACCGTGGCGGCCCAGGAAGACCGGGGCGCCGTCAAGGTAGCAGCGCAGGGTGTACAGGGTGCGGCCGCCGATGGCGATGCGCACCGGGTCGATGCCGGCCCGCGCCCACACGGTGGAGTCGTACGGGTCTGCTTCCTCGGCTGCCGCGGCGGCGGCCGCCTTCTCCTTTTCGCGGGCCTCCTTCGCGGCGGCGCGGCGATCGGCGACGGTCTTCTCGGCCTCGTCGAGTTCGGCCTCGGCGGCCTTCACGGCATCGGCGTCGACGTCGCCGGCGGCCTTGCGGCTCTCGGCGAAGAGTTCGTCGAGCGCGTCGACGCAGTTGTCCCAGTTCAGCAGGATCACGCGGCCGACGGCGGACCACTGCGCGGCGCCCGCGCCGTGGAAGTGGTCGGAGCCGTTGGCGGTGGCGGCCAGGATGGAGTTCGACGCGAACATTCGGTTGACCGGTGTGACGTCGGCGATGGCGCCGATCGAACGGGTGATGGTGAACGCGCGGTCCACCGTGGAGACGTGGTCATGATCGGCCTTGCCCGCCAACGTGTCCGGCAGGCCGACCAGGTCGTGGCGGTCGCGGGGCTCGGCGATGACCGACGCGGGCAGCTCGTTTTCGAAGCGGCGCCACGACGGGTGCGACGTCATGTCGTGGTCGGCGCCGGAGCGCAGGAACGCGAGCAGCTCCGCGCGCGAGGAGAACATCAGCGCGTCGTCGCCGTTGCCGAGCAGGGCCTGCCATTCGGCGTTGCCCTCCCGCCAGCTCGGCGCCCACAGCGTGTACGCCGTGCCTTCGGTCAGCTCCAGCTCAATCGCGACGATGCCCTGCCTGGCCATGGTTCGTCCTAACGTCATTTCATCGGTGATCGGTGCACCCGGAAGGATACCCGGCCAGCACCGCCGACAGGCCACGGCACGGCGGATCAGCCGGTGGGCCGCCAGAACCCCTTGAACCCCATGTTCATGTTCGTGGTCCGGATTGGATTGACCTGCACCGGATCGCCGGCCTCGACCATCTGACCGTCGCCGATGACCATGGCAACGTGGCCGTCCCAGACGACGAGATCGCCGGGCAGCAGTTCCGAGGCATCGACGGACCGCCCGACCGCCTGCTCGGCGGCGGTGCGGGGGATGTCGACGCCCGCCTGCCCGTAGGCCCACTGCGTCAGGCCGGAGCAGTCGAGTCCGACGCCCGGGGTGTTGCCGCCCCATTGGTACGGGGTGCCCAACGCGGACAACGCATGGTCCACCGC
Source organism: Corynebacterium sp. (assembly GCF_012837295.1). Taxonomy (GTDB): domain Bacteria; phylum Actinomycetota; class Actinomycetes; order Mycobacteriales; family Mycobacteriaceae; genus Corynebacterium. Next base: position 8,688 of record NZ_DURI01000292.1, read on the forward strand.
CGCCTGCGCCTGGGGAGTGGGCGCGCCCTCGCCGGCCGCCGTGCCGGGCTCGGCTCCCGAACTCGATCCGGAGCCCGAGCCGGAACCGGCACCGGCCCAGTGTCCCGAATCGACCCGGGCCGAACCCGCCGCCTGCGCCATCGCCGGCGCGGTGGTGCCCGCCTGTGATCCGGGTGCTTCGGGGATGTCGACGTCGGCGGCGGCGATCGATTCCAGCGTCGACGTGGGCGCGGCGAGGTCGGCGTCCAGCTTCGACAACCTTCCGCCGGCCTCCGTGAGCGCCTCGACGGCGTGGCCCTGCAGTCCGGTCATGGCCAGCAGGGGAGCGGCGGGTCCGGCGCCGGCCGCGC
>NZ_DURI01000293.1 GCF_012837295.1 Corynebacterium sp.
CGGACCGGCCCGTTTGTTTTGCGCGTGGTATATCAATGAACCATGAACGTTTCCTTGGAAAACCTTAGGGGCGTCGCTCGTGGCGGTCGGCGGGCGCTCGCCGTGCCGGTCGCGCTGGGGCTGGCCATGGCGCTCGTGGCGTGCGATGACGACGACGATGCCGCCGCTTCGGGCGCGGCGGAGAAGACGGAGCAGGTCGACGAGTTCGCGGGCTTGACCGAGGTGGACGCGGAGACGTTCGACATGGAGCCGTTCATGGACGGCTACGCCTTCGACTTCCGCACGGGCGGCGACGCCGTCGGAGTGTGCTTGGCCAGCGACGGCACGGTCTCGTGCCTCGGCGAACCGGATGACTCGGCCCCCGATGCCGCGAAGTCGTTGCCCGGGCGCCCGAACGGCATCGAGCTCACCGGTGACGCCACCGAATTCGTCAACTACGACTTCACCGGCGGAGTGCCGCCCGAGGAAGAACTGGTCGCGGGGCAGAAGGTGTCCTTCGGCTCCGTCACGTGCGGCATGGTCGACGACTCGACGTTGAAGTGCCGCGAGGACGAGGCGTGGTTCTCCATCACCGGCGCGGACCGGGAGATCGAGGTCGGCCCCGATGGCAGCGGAGACGCTTCGAGTGCCACGACTTCGTCAGCGGCATCCGTGACCGACGTTGACCCGGACAAGTTCGCCGTCAACGACACCGGCAAGAATGCGTGGGTGTTAGAGGATGGCAAGTCAATCTGCTGGGTCATGGAGGCCGGCAATTCCTCGCCGGGCGTCGGTTGCAACGTGCAGCTGAAGAACCCGCCGAAGGATCCCACCCACGGCAATCCTGCGACGAAGTTCCATTTGGGCACCGATGGAGAGGCGACGTTGCGCCCGGACATTGCGGGTGTCACTCCGTTTGACTACCAGACCCTGGGTGCCAATGAGCGGGTGACGCTTCGGGGCGTCACCTGTACTGCGCACGGTGGTTCCGACATCACTTGTGAAGCCAGCGGAACGACCGTCGAGGTCAAGAATGGAGAGGCTCCCGAAATCCCGGTCGTCGACGGAATGGGAGGCGGCTCCGATTCCCGCGCCGATGGCTCGGGGAGCGAGGGTGCGGGAGTTCGCACCTCGGGTGCGTGTGGCACCGTGCAAAGCTCCAGCCGCCCGAACCTGAGCGGAGACGTGCTGGTCCGAGAAGGAACCATCGATTGCGACGAGGTCATGCCGATAGTCGAGCGGTACATCGAGACGTCGAGCGATGGCCAGCATGGGATGGAGAATTGGCGGTTCTACGGCAATTGGACGTGCACCAACCCCAGGGAACTGGGCGGCGCTGAACCGCAGTTCGTGGTCAGCTGCTTCACCGATGACGGCGACCGCGTGGCGATCGCCAACTCCGCCTGGCGCCCGTAGTCCCGTCCGGGGCAGAGAAGCGCCCCCTCACACCCCCGGTTCGGGCGGGGGATCGTGGGCGGCGTCGCGGTCGAAGGCGGCTTCTTCGATGCGCGCCATGTCGTGGGCGTCGGGGATCAGGCGGCGGGCGGCGTTGACGATGCGCCGGCGCTCCTCGGGGATGAACCTGCGCAACGACACCCGCGCGGCATGGCCCAGCTCCGACTTGCCGGTGGCGCCGCGGGCGGTGATGCGCCGATCGGCGGGCTCGACGACGACGTCCTCGATGATGTCGAGCATCCGCAACGTCTGCATGACCACGCCGACGTCGTCGCACCCGTAGCGGCGGATCTCGGTGGTGACGTCCACCAGCACTTCCTCGAACTCGTGGTTGGCAGCCCACACCATCACCTGGTTGTCGCGGTACCGCACCGCCGCATTGACCGGGTTGAGGGCGAGGTGCCGCAGAATCGTCGTAAGCTGGCCGATCGCGTGGATGGCGGTGGTGTTGTCGTTGACGCCCGAGCTCAGCGCCCGCACCCCGATGTCCAGCACCTGACGGATGCCCAGGGAGAAGTCGACTCCCGACACGCGCTCGGCGTCGAGCCTCAGCAACCTCGGCGGGCCGGTTTCGTCGCCGAAGTCCTGTTCGCCTCGGACGAGCCGCGTGAATCGCGCGCGGAGGCCGGACGAGCCGGGGCCGTGCTCGTCGTCAAGCGAATCTCCCTCCCGGGAGCCGTCGCCGAGCGTGCCGAAACCATCCGCCGGCCACCATCGGCCCCACGCCTGGCCCTGGATGATCAGGTCGCCCGGGCGGGCGTCGATGACGACGACGGCGTCGTGACGCTTCGCCCACCGCTGCGCCGCGCCGACGTCGACGGACAGGACGTACCCGTGGTCGTCGCCGACGAGCGTGCGCGCATTGGCCGGCACGAGGGGACGGGGCTCGTACTCGAGGCAGTCGGCGATCTCGATGCGCTCGTCGATGTTGGCCACCGTCTGGCGCACGGTGCCGTCGATGATCGCGTCGACGCGCACCATGTCCACCACGCGCGAGACGTACCAGATGAACGTGGCCAGCGAGATGGCGATGAGGATCATGGCCACCGTCATGGCCAGCTGCGGCACGTACTCGGCCTCCGCGTCCATGGAGCGCTGCAGCGTGATCGAATACGCCACCACGCCCACGTACACGCTGACGATTCCCCGCACCGCCCGCGACTGGATGTAGTCGCGCAGCAGCTGGTGCGAGAAGTTGCCGGACGCGACCTGCAGGACGATGAGCGTCATGGAGATCGTGGTGGTCAGCACCGTCAGCGTCGTCGACGACACGAAGCTGAGCATGTCGGAGGCCGCCGACGCGTCGCCCGGCCACAGGAAGCGGGCCCACATGACTTCGTCGGAGATGTTGACGTCGTGCAGCACGGTCGATGCGACGATGCCCAACAGCGCCGTCAGCATCGGCCACGCCCACAGTCGCGCGGACAGGAAGTGCCGGAGATTGCCGAAGAACTCGCGCATGCCGCCATTGTCGCCGATGGGTGAACGCGATTCGGGCAGGCGCGGCGGGGCCCGGGCGCCCGGAATGCCGTGCGGCGACCGGAAGTCGTTGACGCGCCGGGCGGCCCTGGTGATGCTTGAGGCAACGGCCCGACCCGACCACCGGCGCAAAGGAGCCCCCATGCCCGCCACGAACGAGCACCGCAAGATGATCCTCGACTGCGATCCCGGCCACGACGACGCCGTCGCGATTCTCCTGGCCGCGGGCAACCCGGCGATCGAGCTGGTGGGCGTCACCACCATCGGCGGCAACCAGACTCTGGAGAAGGTCACCCGCAATGCCCGCACGGTGCTGACCATCGCCGGCATCGACGGCGTGCCCGTCCACGCCGGCTGCACGCGCCCGCTGGTGCGTGAGGGAGTCGTGGCCGCGGAGGTCCACGGCGATTCCGGCATGGACGTCCATGGTTACGCCGTGCCGGTGCCGACGGTTCCGCTTGACGACGCCCATGCGGTCGACTTCATCATCGACACAGTCATGTCCGAGCCGGCCGGGAAGGTGACGCTGGTGCCGACCGGCCCGCTGACCAACATCGCCATGGCCGCGCGCAAGGAACCCGCCATCGTCGACCGCGTCGCGGGGGTCGTGCTCATGGGCGGCGGGTACCACGAGGGCAACAAGACCGCCGTGGCGGAGTTCAACATCAGCGTCGACCCGGAGGCCGCCCACATCGTGTTCAACGAGAAGTGGCCGCTGACCATGGTCGGCC
>NZ_DURI01000035.1 GCF_012837295.1 Corynebacterium sp.
GCGTCGTAGGCGTCCACGGGCGGCTCGTCGAGATCCGCGATGTCCGTGCGGACGCCGACGCGGTGGACGCCCCGGTCCGCGTCCTCGCCGATGAGGTGCGCGAAGAAATCGCAGGAATCCGGCAGGTCGTCGGGCGCCTCGAGGCTGGTTCCGGTCTCGCCGTTGCCGTCGAGCTCCGGGCAGGGGAACCAGACGTCCAGGACGGTGCCGTCGGAGGCCAGGGAGGCCAGGCCGTAAGAGTGTGCTCCTCGTGTCATGCGCATAACGGTACCCCCCGCGTCTGTGCCAGTCGCGGGGGGTTTGTTACGTTCACGTTACGCGGGTGTGGGCGGGGTCACGATTGCTTTGCGACGCCCGTGCGGGACCAGTTCGGCCCCGCATTTCGGTGCTTCGTCGTGGCGCCGTGAGCCGTCACGGCGGCCCTGCGGACCGACGAGAAGCCCGACTAGTGGTGCACGCCGTCGACCGGGGTCTGGTCGGCGTTGTCGCGGGCGCGGGCGCGCGACTTCGACGTGACGCCGGCGAGCATCGCGAGGAAGAAGCACACCGCCACGACGGCGTAGACCTGCTGGCGGGCGACCTCGTCGAAAAGCATCATGACCGTCAGGCCCAGGATCATGAACACCGCGAGCCAGGACAGCCACGGGTAGGCGGGCAGTCGGACGGTGAGCTCACCGTTGGCCTCCATGCGCGGGCGCAGCTTGATCTGCGATAGGGCGATGACCAGCCAGATGACCAGCAGGCAGCCGCCGACCGCGTTGAGCAGGAACACCAGCACCGAGGAGCCGTCGAAGACGACCTGGATGCCGACGGACAGGAACGCGAAGACCATCGACATGATGACGGCCTTGTATGGCACGGCCTGGGAGTTCATCGCCGTGAACAGCTTGGGGGCCTCGCCGCGGCGGGACATCGAGTAGACCAGGCGCGAGGTCGCGTAGATCTGCGCGTTGAAGGCGGAGAGCAGGGCCAGGACGATGACGGCCTCCATGAAGCCGACGACGCCCGGCAGGCCGGCCTGCTGGAGCACCATCGTGAACGGCGACTCGGCCGCCGTGTCCGCGCCGCCGATCTGCGCGTAGGGCAGCAGCATGATGATGATCAGCACGCAGCCGATGTAGAACACGCCGATGCGCACGATGATCGAGCGGACCGCCGAGGCGATCGAGCGCTTCGGGTCGTCGGACTCGGCGGCGGCGATGGTGACGATCTCGATGCCGCCGAACGCGAAGGCCACCGCCAGCAGGCCCGCGGCGACGCCGGAGAACCCGTTGGGCAGGAAGCCGGACTCGGCGATGTGCTGCGTGCCGACGAAGGTCGTGCCCGGCAGCAGGCCGAACACCAACAGCACGCCGATGACCAGGAAGCCGATGATGACGGCGACCTTGATGAAGGCGAACCAGAACTCGAACTCGCCGAAACCGCGGACCTTGGCCAGGTTGACGAAGGCGAAGAACACCACGCACACCAGGCCGGGGATCCACCCCGGGATTCCCCACCAGGCGCCCATGATCGCGCCGGCGCCGGTGATCTCCGCGCCCAGCACCATGATGAGCATGAACCAGTACAGCCAGCCGAGCACGAAGCCGGCGCTGCGGCCGAAGGCCATCTCGGCGTACGTGGAGAAAGCGCCGGAGGCGGGGCGGGCCGCGGCCATCTCGCCGAGCATGGTCATCACCAGCACGACGATGATGCCGGCGGCGAGATAGGACAGCAGCACGCCCGGGCCGGCGGCGTTGATGCCGACGCCGGTGCCCAGGAACAGGCCGGCGCCGATGGCGGAGCCGAGGCCCATCATTGTCAAGTGGCGAACTTTGAGTCCCTTGCCGAGCTGTGCGTCGTCGGACGCGTCCGGCACGGCCTCGTCGGCCGGGGACAGGGGGGAGTTGGTCATGGAGGGGACATTACTCGGCGCCCCGTAACCTTCCGGCTACACCTCGGTCGGCTTCATGCACACCGCGGCGTAATCCGGGTGGCGGAAGAAGTGCATCCGGTCGCGGCCGTTGAGCTCCCACGCCGAGACGCGGCGCCCTTCGTCGAGAAGCTCGATGGGGGAGTCCTTGTCGATGAGGATGTTCTTGTCGATCAGGCAGTCGTCGCCCAGATCGACGCCCACGGTGCCGGCGGAGACGCCGATGTTGCAGCGGCGGCCGACGGTCAGGGGGATGCGGCGGCCGCGCTCGTCGTGCCGGGCCATGACCGTGCCCGCCAGACCGATGGTGGTGTACTCGCCGAGGACGACGCCCGACGACAGGCGGCCCTCGATCTTGCACGGGCCGAGCGAACCGGAGTTCAGCGACACGAATCCCTCGCGCAGCACGGTGGTGCCCGGCGCGAGGTAGGCGCCCAGGCGCACGCGCTCGGCCTCGGCGATGCGCACGCCCGACGGCACGACGTAGTCGACCATCCGCGGCATGCGGTCGATGGAATAGACGTGGATGAGACCCCGCATGCGCAGGTTGGTGCGCAGCGCCTCGAAATTGTCGGGCTGGCAGGGGCCCTTGTTCGTCCACGCGACGATGTTCAGTTCGTCGAACACCTCGGTCATCTGGATGGAGTGCGGGGTGACGATGCGGTGCGACAGCAGATGCAGGCGCAGGTAGGCGTCGTGGGAATCCACCGGCGGCTGCGAGAGGTCGGCGATGGTGGTGCGCACCGCGACCTGCTCCACCCGGCGGTCCTCGTCGAGGAGGACCTGGCGCAGCAGCTGCGGGGTGAGGTCCTGCGCCCCGAGGCGGCGGGTGCCCGATTCGGTGATGGTGTCGTCGAGCTGGGGGTTGGGGTACCACGTGTCCAGGACGGTGCCGTCCATGGCAATGTTCGCGATACCCGTGGCCGAGGCACCTGTCGTCATCATGATTCCGATACTATCCGCTGCCGACGGCCCCCTCGACCGCGCGGTCGCGCATCACACGCATCCCACCGTGGTCAACGCCGTTCATCGTCCAATCTCCGGAGGTTCCCGTGCCCGGTCAGCAGCCCCGCCCGTCGTCCAGTTCGTCGCCCCGTTCGTCGTCGCGCCCAACTCGCCCGTCGCGCCCGTCGGACCAATCGTCGTCGCGCCGGATCGCGCGCGGGTCGTCCGGGGGCTCCGTGTCGGCCGGGCTGCTGTCCCGGTCGGATCTGCCGCGTGCGGCGAAGGGCGCGATCGCGGCGTCGCAGGCGCTGGGCCCGGCGGCGCTGATCGCGCTGGTCATCGGCGTCGCAGCCGCATTCCTGGGGTGGCCGCTGGTCGCGTGGACCGCGGTGATCGTGCTCCTGGCGTGGGCGGTGAGTTGGGGCGTGTTCGCGGGCGTGGCGGCGGGAAAGTGGGCGCTGCTCGGGGCGCTGGCGGCCGCCGCGCAGGGGGCGTGGGCCGTGACCGCGGGTGTGTCCGGGGAGCAGGCGGCCGGCGGACTGGTCATGCTCGGCGTCCCGCTGCTCGGTCTCGCGGCGGGGCTGGTCGGGGGCGTGGCCGTGCGGGCGTCGTGGGATCGTCGCCAAGCAGAACGCGAACGGCGCCTGGCCGCACTGCCGGATTGGGCCCGCGACGAACTGGGCCCGGTCGCGCGCCGCCTCGACCCCGGCTTCCGCCGCGCCGCGGGCCCGGCCGTCGTCGGTTCCCATTCGGATCCCGCCGTACGACTGCTCGCCGCGGTGTGCCGCCCGCTGCCGGGGTCGACGGTGCTGGCAGGCGAACCCGCCATCGCCGTCAACGGATCGCGGGTCGCCGTCGTCGCGTGGGGCCCGCGCCTGGCCCGCGCCGACGCCGCGCCGCCGCTGCCGCAGCTTCCCGACGGCGCGACGGCACGGGTGTTCGTCCTGCGCGAGGGCACGGAGCTCGAAGCGGGGTCCGGCGCCACCGAAATCATCGCCACCGAACCCCAGGAGCTCGCCGCCCACCTCGGGGCGGGCACCCCGCCGGACGGCGACGCGTGCCACGGCATCGCCGCCCACCTGCACGCGCGGGTGCTCGCTGCGCTGGATGGCTACCCTGGATCGGGTGAACGCTAGAAGTTTCGATTCCGCCGGCGCCCCCCGCGACGTTCTCGACCTGCGCGCGGACCCCGTCGAACTGACCGCGGCGCTCATCGACGTCCCCAGCGTCTCCCGCGATGAAGCGCGGATCGCCGATGCCGTGGAGGCCGCGTTGCGCGACGTCGCCGCGCGGATCCCGGAGGGGATGCCGGCGGTGACCGTGGAGCGCATCGGCGACAACATCGTCGCCCGCACCCACCGGGGCCTGCCGCGGCGGGTCATCCTCGCCGGCCACTTGGACACCGTGCCCATCGCGGACAACGTGCCGTCGACCCGCGGCGTCGACGCGGAAGGACGCGACACGATCTTCGGTTGCGGCGCCGTGGACATGAAGAGCGGCGACGCCTGCTACCTGCACGCCTTCGCCACGCTCGCCGGGGCCGCGGAGCTGAAGCGCGACCTGACGCTGATCATGTACGCCTGCGAGGAGATCGCCGGCGAATTCAACGGGCTCGGCCACATCGCCGAGAGCCACCCCCACCTGCTCGACGGCGACGTCGCGCTGTTGGGCGAGCCGTCGGGCAACGTCATCGAGGCCGGTTGCCAGGGCTCCATCCGCGTCAAGGTCATCGCCCACGGCACCCGCGCCCATTCGGCACGCGCGTGGCTCGGCGACAACGCCGCGCACCGGCTGACCGGGGTTCTTTCCCGCGTCGCCGGGTACTCCGCCGGAACTGCGGAGATCGACGGCCTGACCTACCGTGAGGGAATGCAGGTCGTCCATCTCGAATCCGGCGTGGCCACCAACACGGTGCCCGACGAGGCGTGGGCCCACGTCAATTTCCGCTTCGCGCCGAACCGGACCGCCGACGACGCCATGGCGCACCTCATGGAGGTCCTCGCCATCGACGATCCGCTCATCGACGTCGAGGTGGAGGACGTCAGCCCCGGCGCGCTGCCCGGCCTAGACCGCGCCGCCGCGGCGGAGCTCGTCGCAGTCGCCGGGGGAGTGGCAAAGCCCAAGTACGGCTGGACCGACGTGTCCCGATTCGCGGCTCTGGGCATGCCCGCCGTCAACTTCGGCCCCGGGGACCCCGCCTACTGCCACAAGCGCGACGAGCAGATCCCCGTGGAGATGATCACGGCGCTTTCCGACGACCTGCTGCGCTACCTGACCACCGAACCGGGGATCACGCCGGCACCGTCGTAAAGCCACTGCAGTAAAGCGACTGCCGCACCGACCCCGCCGCACGGCGACCAACGAACCAGGAGACAACCGCATGGCCCCGCACCGAACCCCCTCGCCGGACCGCAAGCGCAAGCTGCGCGGGCCGATCATGGTCCGCAACAACGAGGAGCTCGACCACAACCGGTCCACGACCGACCGCCGCCTGCTCGACCCGCACCAGGACACCGACTGGCTGCACACCGACACGTGGCGCGTGCTGCGGATCCAGTCGGAGTTCGTCGACGGTTTCGGGGCATTGGCGGAGATCCCCAAGGCCATCACCGTCTTCGGGTCCGCCCGCATGCCGGAGGACCACCCGTACTACGTCCAGGGCTGCGAACTCGGCCGCGCCATCGTCGAGGCGGGCTACGCCTGCATCACCGGCGGCGGCCCCGGCCTGATGGAGGCCCCCAACCGCGGAGCCCACGACGCCGACGGCCTGTCCGTGGGGCTCGGCATCGAACTGCCGCACGAGCAGGGCATCAACGACTGGGTCGACCTCGGCCTGAACTTCCGGTACTTCTTCGTGCGCAAGACCATGTTCCTGAAGTACTCGCAGGCGTTCATCGGGCTGCCCGGCGGCTTCGGCACCCTCGACGAACTGTTCGAGGTGCTGGTCATGGTGCAGACCGGCAAGGTCACCCGCTTCCCCGTCGTGCTCATGGGCACCGAATTCTGGGGCGGGCTGATCGACTGGATCCGCGACCGCGTGCTCGCCGAGGGCATGATCTCGCCCGAGGACATGGACCTGTTCCTGGTCACCGACGACATCGACGAGGCCATCGAGTTCATCGTCGCCGCCCACGACGGCCACGAGCGCGACCGGCGCGAGGAAGC
>NZ_DURI01000004.1 GCF_012837295.1 Corynebacterium sp.
ACGGCCGCCATGATCGCACCGCCGGGCACGCCGGGGGCGGCGACCATCATGATGCCGAGCATCAGAACGAAGCCCAACGCCATGCCGAAGGTCAGCTCCGCGCCCGTGAGGTACATGACGGCGAAGGCGAACAGGCCGATCTTCATCATCGAACCCGACAGGTGCACGGTCGCGCCGAGAGGAACGACGAACCCGGCGACGGACTCACTGACGCCATTGTTGCGCGTCGACTTCAGGGTGACCGGGATGGTCGCCGCCGACGACGACGTGCCCAGCGCGGTGAAGTACGCGGGCAGCATGTTCTTCAGCGCGCGGAACGGATTCACGCCGGCATACGCACCGGCGAGCAGGTACTGCAGGATCAGGATCACCCAGGTCATCAACGTCGCGAGCACCAGCACCTTCAGGAATGCCGACAGCGTCTCGGTGAGGTTGCCGTTCATGCCCATCGACAGGAACATGCCGAAGATGAACGGCGGCAGCAGCGGAATGACGAACTTCTCGATGACCTTCATGATCACCGACCGCAGCTCATCGGCGGCGGACATGAGGGTGTCCGACTTCACGGCGGTCATGGCGATGCCGACGGTGAACGCCAGCAGGAGCGCCGACATCACCGCGAAGGGCGGATCCATCTCGATGGTGAAGTACGGGGCCAGCCCGCCCTCGTCGATGTCGGCGGCCTCGAACAACTGCTGGTCGGCCAGCAGCCACGAGTAGGTGCCCATGGCGACTCCGTAGGCGATCAGGCCCGAGATGATCGTGGATGCGTAGGCGATGCCCACGGTGACGCCCAACCATTTGCCGGCGCCGCGGCCCAGGCTCGCGATGGCCGGCGTGATCAGCGCGAAGATCAGCACCGGCACGAAGAACCCGAGGAACCCGCTGAACAGCGAGTTGAACGTGACGAACACGCGGGCCAGCCATTCCGGGAAGAAGAAGCTGCAGACGATGCCGAGCAGGATCGCCACGATGATCTTGAACAGCAGCGAATTGAATATGCGGGAAGAGCTCATCGAACCTCGATCGATCGGTGTCGGGGGCCGCGCCGCATCGGGGCGGCCGCGGCGGCGCCGATGGGGGCGTCGGCCGGCCGTGTCCGGGCGCGGAACATGCACCTGAGATTACTTCAGGTAGTGCGGTTTCCTTAACGCGGGGCGGCTCGTGCGTCACTTCCGGCGCGGATCGGGACGAAGCTCACACGCGGGCGTCGTAAAGCAGGGTCCCGCTTTGCTTTACGACGGCCGTTCGGGGCGCGTCCGCCGTGCTATTTCACCACTCCGAGGTGCTTCAGGATCGCATCGACGGCGGCGAGGTCCTTCAGACCGTAGATCCGGATGACGGGGTGGTATTCGCCCTCGTCGGTGTCGTGGACGTACCGGACGTCATGGATGGTGACGTCGGCGTGCTCATCCTCGGGCCACGGGCCGTCGTAGCGTTCGTCGTCGGGGTCGCAGGGCTCGCTGACCTCCACCCAGGCGCCGTCGGCGGCGTCGTCGCGGGGGTATTCGTAGTCGATGAAGCACTCGTGGTCGTGGAAGCCCGGGCCGGGCAGCGTGCCGCGGGTGTCGAAGTGGACGGAGACATGCTCGCCTGGCTGAGCGAGCTCGGGCAGGCCGTTCGACGCCGCGAAGGCGTTGAGCTCCCGGCCGTAGCCGGTGCAGTAAAGCGAAAGGTTCTCGTACTTGCGGGCTTCGCCGTCGTGGCAATTGGCCAGCGAAGAGAACAGCGGCACCGGGTCGAAGAGGTCGAAGTAGTACCCGACGGCGGCGGGGATGTCGGCCCCCTGGGTGACGGGCTCCGGCGCGGGCCGGGTCTCCGGGCCCGCGGCGGGCGGCACCGTCGCCGGGTCGCGGTCGTCGACGTCGTATCCCCCGGGGGCCGCCGGCCCGAGGATCTCGTCGACCGATTCGCCGGTGCCGGGACCCTGCAGGGCGTTGACGGCGGCGAACGCCGCGCCCGCGACGCCGATGGCCACCAGCGCGGCGATCACCGGCCGCAGGATCTTCGACCGGCGGGGGTTCCGCGCGGGGGCCGGGGCCTTGCCCCGCCGCCACCCCGGGTCATCGGCGCCGCCGCGGGATTCCATGCCCATCATGCGGCGCAGCCGATCCGGATCCAGCGCGCCGACGGCGAGCATCTCCGTGGTGCACGTCGCCGGGCGGATGTGGCTGCCCTCGAGCTGGGGCAGGTACCGGTGGAAACCTGATTCGGTGCCGACCAGCACCGGCCACGTCTTCAGGGCGCCGGCGTCGGCGACCATCCGCGGCATGGCCACGGCCAGCGGCTCATGGGCGCCCGAGGTCAGACCCCTGCGGCCGTACACCTCGCCGGAGACGACGTCGCCGACGATGACCTCGCGGGGATCGCCCTCCCCGAACCGGACGGTGGCCAGCACCTCGGCGTCGGCCACGGTGCGCACCGCCCCGGCGCGCACGCCGAGTTCGTCGAGCATGGCGAACCAGCCGCCGATGACCTCGACGCTCATCGTCCGCGAATGGACGAGGATCAGCGTGACGGGCTCGGTGGAGGGGGTGCGGTCGGCGGCCTTCGCGATGAGCTCCGGCAGGTTCCCCGTGCCCAGCGGCGTGATGGAGCCCCGGTGCCGGATCGCCGCGGCGGGAACGTCCGCCGCGACGATCGCCAACTCCCAGAAAGAATCGGACATGGGGGCAAACCTATCCCGAATATCGGGGAAAGGCCCGGTGAATGCCCTTCCCCTTACCCCCTGTGGTATTCGGCGGGCGTCGCCGGGCTTGACGACGGCCCCTCGGCACGCGACCGGCGTACAGGCAGGGAGCGGCGGGCCGGGGCCTCGGGCGGAAACCGCCGGATGCTACGGCCGCGGCGTGAGAATGCGCGGCCCCTCGGCGGTGGCCGCCACGGTGTGCTCCCAGTGGGAGGCGGGCTGGCCGTCGGCGGTGACCACGGTCCAGCCGTCGTCGAGTTCGTCGGAGCCCCACTCGCCGCCGAGGATGAGCATCGGCTCGATGGCCAGCACCGAGCCCTCCTGGATGACGGGCCCCTTGCCGGGCTTGCCCTCGTTGGCCAGGAACGGCTCCATGTGCATCTCGCGGCCGATGCCGTGGCCGCCGTAACCGTCGACGATGCCCAGCTCGATGTCGTGGCGCAGCTCCGCCGCGCGCGTCGCCTGCTCGAGGGCATGGGAGATGTCGGTCAGTCGGGCACCGGGCACCATGGCGGCGATGCCCGCCTCCAGCACCTCGGAGGTGGCGACGTTGAGCTTCTCCCACTCCTCGGACAGCTTTCCGACGCCGAACGTCAGCGCCGAGTCACCGTGCCAGCCGTCCAGGATCGCGCCACAGTCGATGGACACCAGATCGCCTTCCGACAGCACCCGCTCCCGCGAGGGGATGCCGTGGACGATGACCTCGTTGACCGACGCGCACACCGACGCCGGGAACCCCTCGTAGCCCAGAAACGACGGCACCGCGCCCGCGGATGTGATGACCTCGTGGGCGACGTCGTTGAGATCCTGCGTCGTCGCACCCGGCACCGCGGCATCGCGCACCGCGACCAGCGCCCTGCCGACGATCTCGCCGGCGGCCTGCATGGCATCGAGCTCGGCGGGGGTCTTCGCGGGGACGGAGGGGCGCTTGCGTCGGATTCTGATCACGATCGGACAGACTACCCCGCCGCAGGAACAACCACGGACGGGCCCGCGCCTCACCATCCCCGGACGCGAAAAACCGGCGCACGCGATTCCTCGCGTGCGCCGGTCCGTCGTAAAGCGAACTACTTCAGCTTGTCCAGCTCCGCCATGGTCGCGGCGTTGATCTCCTCGACCGTGCCCTCCGCCTTGATCTTGATGACCTTGTCGGCGTAGTGGTCCAGCAGCGGCGCGGTCTCGCGCGCGTAGACCTGCATGCGGTTGCGGATGACGTCCTCGGTGTCGTCGGCGCGGCCGCGGGCGAGCATGCGCTCGACGACTACGTCCTCCGACACGTCGAACTGCACGACGCCGTCCAGGTCCAGGCCGAGGCCCTTCAGAATGCGCTCGAGCTCGTCGGCCTGGGGAACGGTGCGCGGGAAACCGTCGAGGAGGAAACCGGCCTTCGCGTCGTCCTCCTCCAGACGAGACTCGACCATGCGGACGGTCACGTCGTCGGGCACCAGGTTGCCGGCGTCCATGTAGGACTTGGCCTCGAGGCCCAGCGGCGTGCCCTCGCCGATGTTGGCGCGGAACAGATCGCCGGTGGAAATGTGCGGGACGCCCAACTTCTCGGAGAGAATGGCGGCCTGGGTGCCCTTGCCGGCACCGGGGGGACCAAGGAGAACGAGTCGCATTACTTCAAGAACCCTTCGTAGTTGCGTTGCATGAGCTGGCTTTCGATCTGCTTCACGGTCGTCAGAGCGACGGACACGAGAATCAGCAGGGCCGTACCACCGAACATACCGCCGGCCATGCCTCCCTGGCTGCTGCCGATGCCCAAATCGAGCATGAAGTTCGGCAGCACCGCGATGAGCGCGAGGTACAGGGAGCCGACCGCCAGCAGGCGGGTGATGACGTAGCCGAGGTATTCGGCGGTCGGGCGGCCGGGGCGGAAGCCCGGGATGAAGCCGCCGTACTTCTTCATGTTCTCGGCCTGATCGTTCGGGTCGTACTGAACCGAAGTGTAGAAGTACGAGAAGAACACGATCATGGCGAAGAAGATCACGATGTACTGCCAGCTCGACGGGGACAGCAGGTACTGGATGACGTTCTGCTGCCACCAGTTGTCCTGCGACGGGTTCT
>NZ_DURI01000294.1 GCF_012837295.1 Corynebacterium sp.
CCGCCGGCGGCTTCGAGCATGGAGTTGAACCACACGACGATGCCCTCGTACTGCGCGGCCTGCACGCCGATGTAGGACGGCTTGTCCTCGCCGGCGAGCTTTTCGCCGTGGGCGGCGATCTCCTCCCACGTCGCGGGCGGCTGCGGCTGGCCGTCGGGGCCCTGCGGCATCAGCGACTTGCGGTACCACATGAGCTGCGTGTTCGTGTTCAGCGGAGCGCCGTAGACCTTGTCGTTCCACGTGGCCGTTTCCATGGGGCCGGACAGGGTTCCGTCCTCGACTCGCTTGGCGACGTCTTCGGGGAACTCGACCGCCCATCCCGCTTCGGCGAACTCGGCGGTCCAGGTGACGTCCAGGCCCATGATGTCGAACGAGTCGTCGCCGCCGACGATGCGGCGGGCGAGCTGGAGGCGCTGGTCGTCGGTCTGCTTGGCCGAGACGTCGTATTGGATGGTGTAGCGGCCGTCCGCCTGGTCCGAGCATTTCTGCGCGGCGGCGCTGTACTGGTCGACGCCGTCCGCCGGGCCCATGAACCGCAGGACGGTGGGGCCCCCTTCGTCGTTTCCGCAGGCCGCGAGGATAGGTGATCCGATGGTCAGCGCGGCGAGCAGTGCGGCGGATTTCTTCTTCCACGAAGTTCGCGGGCGGAGCCGACTGCCCCGCCCTTTCCGATCCCCGGTCGGGGATCTTCCTTGCGAAGCCGTCATGGTTCCATCAGCTCCTCTTGTAGCGGATTTGATAAGCCGTTTCTCAGTGTACGGTGATTACTGTTTTTACAGGGAGAGCTTTATTGGATAGTTATCGACCGCTCGGCGCCCCACTCGTCTGTTCTACGCCGCTACTGAAGTTGCGGAAGTGTTCCAGTGATGCACCTGGGGCGGCGTCTGCGACACGGGACACCGTGGCTTTGACGGGCGTGCGCAGGGGCGATGCGGGTGTGCGGATTGCGCGCGCATGACTTCGCGGACTTAGAATTTCCTCATGATCGACGACCGCCATCACGACAAGCCGGCCTCGAGCCGCCGCGAGCCCGAGGGCACGGCGCTCCTGTCGGCGTGGCCGGAGACGGATGGCTGGGTCTGCAATGTCCTCGTCCGCCGCGGCGACCGGCTGCTCGTGCTGCGCCGCTCCCCCGGCGGCTATTTGGGCGATCAGTGGGATCTGCCGGGAGGCAAGAGCGAGCCGGGCGAAGAGCCGGCGGTCGCGGCGCTGCGGGAGATGACCGAGGAGACCGGCCTGACCGGAACCCTCGGCCGCGAGGTCGCGCACTGGTCGAATCCCGACACGAAGGGTGGGGATTTCCGATACCACATCGTCACGTTCGAGGCCTTCGAGCGTGACGACGCCGACGGCGCCGATGCAGGGGCCGATGCGACTGAGGTCGACGCCACGGAAACGCGCGACGCGGAGGCCGAAGTCGTGCTGACCCGCGAGCATTCCGATTACCGGTGGGCCACCCGCGAGGAACTGGCCAAACTCCCCCTGGCCTGGCACGTCAGTCGGGTGCTGGGCCTGTAATTTCCGGCCGGGGCCTTCGTCGTCACGGCTTCCCCCGCCTCGTACGACCCGCCCGTCTACAGCCCCGCGAGCCTCACGAAGTCGGCGACGCCGAGCTTTTCGCCCCGCAGCTTCGGGTCGATGCCGGCGGCGACGAGCGCTTCCTCGGCGGCAGCGCCGGACCCGTACACGCCGGACAGCGCCGCGCGGA
>NZ_DURI01000295.1 GCF_012837295.1 Corynebacterium sp.
CCTCGCGGGTGGCGTCGCGCTCGGCGACGGCCTGGCGGAACCGCTCCTCCTGCCCGGACATCGGCGACTGCGGCGAACGCGGGTCCGGGCCGTCGCCGCCGGCGCGCTCGGACTCGTCGACGCTGGTCATCGCGTGGAGGAAATTCTCCTCCGCGGCGTTTTCCTCCAGGCGGCGCACCAGGTAGCTCACGGCGACGTCGAAGCTGTCGGAGTCGACGACGGGGGTGTACAGGATCAAACGCCCGACGTCTTCCTGGATCACCTTCTGCTGCATCGGCGCCATGCCCTGCAGCATCTCGGCGTCGATCTGCTTTTCGACGCCCCTGGCGCGGGCAAGTTCGACGGCCGCGGCCATGGAGAACAGATTGTGGCTGGCGACGCCCACGCGGAGGGCATCGGCGACGTCGGGGCGCAGCGCCCGATCGAGCAGGCGCAGGTAGTTGGCGTCGGTCTCCGCCTTCGACGAGTACGGCGCGCGCACCCAGCCGTGCAGATCCGCGGTGACGGTTTCCATGGACAGGTTCGCGCCCTTGACCAGGCGGACCTTGACCGGGGCGCCGCCGCGGGCGACGCGCTTCTTGGCGAAGTCGATGAGCCGGTCCAGCGCCGCCACCGAATCCGGCAGGTACGCCTGGAGGACGATGCCGGCCTCGAGGCCGAGGAACTCGTCCTCGGACAGGATCCGCTCGAATACCTCCAGCGTCAGGTCGAGGTCGTGGTACTCCTCCATGTCCAGGTTGATGAACGGCGGGTTGGCGCGCTGCGCCTGCCCCGGCGCGTCGGCGGCGATGCGGTAGAGCGGGCGCAGCGTCTGCACCAGGCGCTCGACGCTGCCGTCGAAGTCCCACGGGTTGAGCTGGGAGACGACGCTGGAGGCCTTGACCGACACGTAGTCGACCAGCGGGTCTCGCAGCAGCGCCATCGTGTCGTGCAGGCGGCGCTGCGCCTCTTTCGAGCCGAGCACCGCCTCGCCGAGGAGATTGAGATTGAGCTGGCGGTCGCGCGCGCGGGCGTCGGTGAGCAGCTCGTTCAGCGCCTTGCCATCGGCGTCGAGCACCAGGTGGCCGACGAGCTGCCGCATGCGCTTGCGCGCGATGGGCATGACCAGCCACGGGAACTTCGGCGCCATGATGCCGCCGAGCTGCATGGCGGCGCGGTCCATCGCGGAGAGAAACGCGGGCGCCTTCGTGCCCTTGGTCATCGCCGCCAGCTGGTTGGCGGCGGTGCCGTTGTCCTCCGGCCGGGCGACCTGGTCGACGAACGCCATGGTGTAGTCCACGCCCGCCGGATCGTGGACGAGCTTGGCCAGCTGCTCGGCGGCATGGTCGGAGGAATCCTTGACGGGGGCTTCGGCTGCGGGGTCCCCGGCGGAGTTGCCGGAGTCGCCGGAGCCGGTGCGTCCCGTGACGCGTTCGGATTCCGCGAGCCACCCCAGCGCGCGCGTAACCGCCTTGTCCACCAGATCCTCGAGGGGAACGAGGGCGGGCTGCCCATCGTCGCGTCCGTCGTCGTCGATCAAATGGCGGGCGTCGTGCGTGGGGGCCATGGTGTCCTCCTCGGGCGAAATCGGGTGGTCCCCGCGACGCCGGGGTGCCGGTCGACCTGCGGGGAGGGGAGGCGGTGAACGCCGCTCCCTCTGCGCGACCCTACGGACGAATGTGCGAGAGGGACAACGCCCCAGGCACACGGGCCGCATAGTCGGAAACGGCGTTGTCGAGCGTCGTTTTACGAAAGCATCTAACCGATGTGCGGTGTGCGGCGATTGCAGGAACGGATGGGACGCAAGGAGAGGGAGGGGGGCAAATGCGGCGAACCCCGGCCGAACCGCTCACGGGGAGCGATCGGCCGGGGTTCGGCACGGCGTGAAGTGCCCGGAAGAATCCGGGACGGCTCAATTGCCGGGGAGGCTGAATTAGATGAAGAACATCAGCACGGCGGTGATCAGCCACAGGGCGCTGAAGATGCCGGAGAACATGGCCAGCTGGCCCTTGGCCTTCTTCCAGTCCAGGTTGGCGGCCTTGTCGGCGCGCTTGCGGAAGTCCGGGTCGTCGGCGAGCTCGTCCTCGCCGGCGACGCCCAGGCCGGCCATCATGACGGCCTGCTTCGGGGTGATGACGAAGTACAGCAGCGCCCAGGCGATGATCGCCAGCAGGATGGACGCGTGCAGCGCGCCGGCCTTCATGTAGTAGCCGAGGTCGGTGAACATGACGCCGACGCCCAGCAGCGGCACGGCCAGCGAGAACAGGCCGTAGGTGCGGGTGATCGCGTGCATGGTGCGGGCGGCGCCGACGGTGC
>NZ_DURI01000036.1 GCF_012837295.1 Corynebacterium sp.
ACGACGGCCTCGGCGTCGGTGCCCGCCGGCGACAGGCCGGACAGGAACGTCGGGCCCAGGTCGACGAGCTTCGCGGTGTAGGCGATGCCCACGGGCACCGCGATGTTGATGACGAGGTTGTAGAAGCCAATGGCGACGCCCGACTTCTCCGGCGGGATCCCGCCGACCGCGGTGGCCACCAGCGGCGCGTAGATCAGCGCGAAGCCGGAGGGGAACAGCAGCATCGAGATGACGATGATGGCCACGGACTTGCCGACGAACAGCGCCGGGATGATGAGCGCCGCCATGATCAGCAGCAGCGCCGCGATGATGGTGTTGCGCGAGGACAGCACCTCGTCGACCTTGCCGGACAGCGCGCCGACGACGACGGCCAGCGCATATCCCGGGGCCAGGATGTAGGCGGCGCCGTCGATGTCGATGCCGTGGAGCTTGTCGGCGAGGTGCGGCAGCAGGATCGCCGAATAGCCCAGCTGGACCGAGTAGACGACCAGCACGACGGCAAGGACGGTGACGTAGCGGCCGTTGGCGAAGAACGCGGAGGTCACCAGCGCGTCGTCGTGGGTGCGCACGTGCCAGGCGAAGACGACGATGCCGATCACGGCGACGACGGCCCACGGCCAGGCGAAGGCCTGCATGAACATCATCACCGCGGTGGCGACGACCGCGATGAGGAACAGGCCGAACACGTCGAGGTGGCTGCGCACGCTCGCCGAGTCGGGCACCTTCTTCAGGATCACCGGGATCGCGGCGACGAGCAGCAGCGACACCAGGAACATGGCGGTCCACGACACGTAGGTGGCCATGATGCCGGAGGTCAGGGTGCCGATCAGCAGCGCACCCTGGAACGCCGAGGTGGAAAAGCCCAGGTAGGTCTTCTGATCGTCCTTGGACAGGTACTTGGTCACGTAGATGACGTACAGGGTCTCCGCGGCGGCCAGGCCGCAGGTCTGGATGATGCGCCCGGCGAGCACGAGCTCCCAGACCCCCTGGAACGCGAAGCCGATGGCGGAGCCGGCGGCGATCATGGCGATGCCCGCCACGAGCAGCTTGCGCATGGAGATCGAGTCGGCCAGCGCGGCGTAGACCACGGCGCCGATGCCGATGACGATGCCGGCCAGCGTCGCCTGCAGGCTGGCGGTGGTCAGCGACAGCCCCAGATCCTCGGCGATCGGCTTGGTCATGAACTTGAAGCCGTTGTCGATGACCAGGCAGAACACGAACGTGAACAGGATGATCGGAACGGCGGCCCTCGGGTTCGGGGCCGACGGCGGCTTGTCCGACACCTTCACGGATTTCGCGAGCTTCTCCCCCACGGCTAGATCGCCGCCAGCGGGAGCGCGAGCTCCATCATGGTGGTGAACGCGGTCTGGCGTTCCTCTGCGGTGGTCTGCCCGCCGGTGACGATGTTGTCGCTGACGGTGAAGATGCCCAGCGCCTCGACGCCGGCGTGGGCGGCGGTGGCGTAGAGGCCGGCGGATTCCATCTCGACGGCGAGCACGCCCATGCGCGCCCAGCGCTCGTTGGCCCCGGGGTTGTCGTTGTAGAAGATGTCGGACGACAGGATGTTGCCCACGTGGGTCTTCACGCCCTGCGCGCGGGCGCGGTCGCGGACGTCCTCGAGCAGGCGGTACGACGCGGTGGGAGCGTACGTGCCCGGGATGCCGTACTGGGACAGGAAGTTCGAGTCTGTCGACGCGGACTGGCCGATGACCACGTCGTACAGGTCGATGTCCGCCTGGAACGCGCCGCAGGACCCGACGCGCACCAGCTTCTTCACGCCGAAGTCGTGGATGAGCTCCCACGCGTACAGCGAGATCGACGGGATGCCCATGCCCGACCCCATCACCGACACCGGCGTGCCCCGGTAGGTGCCCGTGAAGCCGAGCATGTCGCGCACGGCGTTGAACTGCACGACGTCGTCGAGGTACGTCTCCGCGATGAACTTCGCGCGCAGCGGGTCGCCGGGCAGCAGGATCGCCTCGGCGATGTCGACGCCGTTCGGGTTGATGTGCGGTGTGCTCTCGCGGGCCATGGGGTCTCCTTCGACTCGGGCTTCTTCGCTTTTCGACGGATCGTGTCCGCCGTATCGGATTTCAGGCTACGCCGATGAAGCACACTCGCCAATCCCCGTATTTACATCTGTGCCCCACTGTGGCGAGGAGAGCTTTGATTCCCGCGCGGGCCGTCGTCAAGCAGCCCTCCCCCATCCAAGAACGCCGAAGGGCGGGCACCCGGAAACCCGGATGCCCGCCCCTGCGGAATCATTCAGCCGAAAGCTAGAGCATGCAGCTCACGCAGCCCTGGACCTCGGTGCCCTCGAGGGCGACCTGGCGCAGGCGGATGTAGTAGATGGTCTTGATGCCCTTGCGCCACGCGTAGATCTGCGCGCGGTTGATGTCGCGCGTGGTCGCGGTGTCCTTGAAGAACAGCGTCAGCGACAGGCCCTGGTCCACGTGCTGGGTGGCCGCGGCGTAGGTGTCGATGATCTTCTCGTAGCCGACCTCGTACGCGTCCTGGAAGTACTCCAGGTTGTCATTGTCCATGTGCGGCGCCGGGTAGTAGACGCGGCCGATCTTGCCTTCCTTGCGGATCTCGATCTTCGACGCGATCGGGTGGATCGACGACGTCGAGTTGTTGATGTACGAGATCGAGCCCGTCGGCGGCACCGCCTGCAGGTTGCGGTTGAACAGGCCGTGCTCCTGGATGGAGGCCTTCAGCTCGCGCCAGTCGTCCTGCGTCGGGATGGAGATCTCCGACGCGTCGAACAGCTCGCGCACGCGCGCCGTCGCCGGAACCCACTCGGCGTCGATGTACTTGTCGAAGAACTCGCCGGTGGCGTACTTCGACTCCTCGAAACCGCCGAACTTCACGCCGCGCTCCATGGCGATCTTGTTCGACGCCTTCAGGGCCTCGAACAGCACGCAGTAGAAGTAGATGTTGGTGAAGTCGATGCCCTCCTCGGACCCGTAGTGGATCCGCTCGCGGCCGAGGTAGCCGTGCAGGTTCATCTGGCCCAGGCCGATGGCGTGCGACTTTTCGTTGCCCTTGCGGATCGACGGCACCGAATCGATGGACGTCTGCTCGGATACGGCGGTCAGGCCGCGGATGGCGGTCTCGATGGTCGCCGAGAAGTCCGGCGAATCCATGGCCATGGCGATGTTCATCGAACCGAGGTTGCAGGAGATGTCCTCGCCGACCTCGTCGTAGGACAGGTCCTCGTGGTACGTCGACGGGGTGGAGACCTGCAGGATCTCGGAGCACAGGTTCGAGTGCGTGATGCGGCCGGCGATCGGGTTCGCGTCGTTGACCGTGTCCTCGAACATGATGTACGGGTAGCCGGACTCGAACTGGATCTCCGCCAGCGTCTGGAAGAACGCGCGGGCATTGAGCTTGGTCTTGCTGATCCGCGGATCCTCGACCATGTCGTCGTAGTTCTCGGAGATGTTCACGTCGGCGAACGCCTTGCCGTAGACGCGCTCGACGTCGTACGGGCTGAACAGGTACATGTCGTCGTTGCGCTTGGCCAGGTCGAAGGTGATGTCCGGGATGACCACGCCGAGGGACAGCGACTTGATGCGGATCTTCTCGTCGGCGTTCTCGCGCTTGGTGTCCAGGAAGCGCATGATGTCCGGGTGGTGCGCGTGGAGGTACACGGCGCCGGCGCCCTGTCGCGCGCCCAGCTGATTGGCGTAGGAGAAGGAGTCCTCCAGCAGCTTCATCACGGGGATGACGCCGGACGACTGGTTCTCGATGTGCTTGATCGGCGCGCCCTGCTCGCGCAGGTTGCTCAGCAGCAGCGCGACGCCGCCGCCGCGCTTGGACAGCTGCAGCGAGGAGTTGATGGCGCGGCCGATGGACTCCATGTTGTCCTCGATGCGCAGCAGGAAGCAGCTCACCGGCTCGCCGCGCTGGGCCTTGCCGGAGTTGAGGAAGGTCGGGGTCGCCGGCTGGAAGCGGCCGGAGATGATCTCGTCGACGAGGTGGCCGGCGAGGTCGAGGTCGCCGTCGGCCAGGGTCAGCGCGACCATGCAGACGCGGTCCTCGTAGCGCTCGAGGTAGCGCTTCCCGTCGAAGGTCTTCAGCGTGTACGAGGTGTAGTACTTGTACGCGCCCAGGAAGGACTGGAACCGGAACTTGTGCGCGTAGGCCCGCTTGAACAGCGCCTTGACGTCCTCGAACTCGTACTTGTCCAGCACGATCGGGTCGTAGTACTTGTTCTCGACCAGGTAGTCCAGCTTCTCCTTGAGGTTGTGGAAGAAGACCGTGTTCTGGTTGACGTGCTGCAGGAAGTACTGGCGGGCGGCCTCGCGGTCCTTGTCGAACTGGATCTTGCCGTCGTCGTCGTACAGGTTCAGCAGCGCGTTGAGCGCGTGGTAGTCCAGCTCGTCCTTGCCGATCGGCTCCGCAACGGTCTTCCCCATGTCAGCCACTCTTCTGCTCCCTCTTTCTCGCCCGGGCTTTCGCCGGCTCGCTTGTCGCTAAAACGCTTTTTGCTTTACGACGACCATGCGGTCGCCGCCCATTGTTCTTCTTGTCGGCCGCGCCGGCCCCTCTCCTCTATATAGGGGATGTCCCGTGCGCGCATGCTCCGGCGGCGGTCAGGAGGCCGCGCGATGCCGGAAAAAGTCCGCCAGCCCGGATCGCACGACTCTCACGTCTTCGTCGTTGCCCATGAGCTCGAACCTGTAGACGTACGGCACCTTGCACTTTTCGGCGACGATCTCGCCGGCCAAGCCGTAGTCGATGCCGAAATTGGTGTTGCCCGCGGAGATCACTCCCCTGATGTACGAGCGGTTGTGCTCGTTGTTCAGGAACCGGATCACCTGCGGCGGCACCGGCCGGGACTTGTCCCCCGTGATGGATGAACCGCCCCCGTAGGTGGGGACGATCAGCACGTAGGGTTCATCGACCAGCAACTCCGGTTCGTTGCGGTGGACGGGGATCCGCGCGTTGGGGATCTCCAGCTTCTGCACGAACTTGTGGGTGTTGCCCGTGGCCGACGAGAAATAGACGATGAACAACGGCTTTCGCCACCCTTCAACGAAAGGCCGTGGGCTTCCCGAAAACGGAAAACTCACGGCCGAATGTGGGGCCGCCTGCCTTTACGCGGCGAGCAGGGCCTTGATGCGGTCGGGGCGGAAGCCCGACCAGGTCTCCGAACCCGTGTCGACG
Organism: Corynebacterium sp.; assembly: GCF_012837295.1. Classification (GTDB taxonomy): domain Bacteria; phylum Actinomycetota; class Actinomycetes; order Mycobacteriales; family Mycobacteriaceae; genus Corynebacterium. The sequence goes on from NZ_DURI01000036.1 coordinate 5,173, forward strand.
ACCGGGGCCTGAAGGTGGCCGAGGGCCATGACGTAGTCGCGGGCCTCGTCGTCGAGGGTGATGTCCACGATGTCGTAGGAGATGCCGGCCTTGTCCAGGGCTCGGGTGGTGGCGCGGCACTGCACGCAGGCGGGCTTGCTGTAGACGGTGACCATGTCTCGCACGTTCCTTCAGATCAGTCGGTTCGAGGATTCACGGCCGGCGAGCCCTGTCGGTTTCTCCGGCCGGCGCCCTGAGCGGCGCAACACCAGAAACACTACACTTGGGGTCAGAAAAAGGCCAGTAGCACAACATATAGTAGTTACAAGCGGAGAATTCCCAGGATGGGGATTTGCCCGGCACTACATGTGGGTCGACGCCGCCTCACAACCTTGTGATTTAGTGGTCACGTCCCTGAATTTCCCGAAAATCGTCGAAAAGCGACTATCGGCGAACACCCTTAACCACTATCGACCGACATCCGAAAACCGGGGCGGCCGGACCGGCGCAAAAAGGAACCGCGCCGCATGGATCCGTGGATCCATGC
>NZ_DURI01000296.1 GCF_012837295.1 Corynebacterium sp.
AGGCCCCGGCGACCGGGTTCGTGCGGCGGGGCGAGCGGCGACGCCACGCTCGGCGCCATCCCCGGCCCCGCCCCCGATCGCCTTCTTGGCGCCGCCGGCTGCCGTCGGAATCCGGCACTCCCCAGTCGGTGCCATGGCCGAGGGGCCGCGTTCCGGTGTCCGGGGCGGCCGTCGGTTCTTGATGCTCCTCGGACATGGCCGCCAATTGTGCCGTACGGCGTTCAGGCAAGGCTCAACGGGTCCGTGTGCAGCGGGTCCAGTGCCACCGCTCGTGCGGCGTCGCGGGTGATGGTGCCCCGAGCGCGGGATACGCGGATGTCGCGGCGGACCGGGGATGTTTCGGCGATGGCCCGGGCGGCCACTCGCAGTCCCGCGGCGTCGGCGGTGAACGCCGCGCCGGCCAGGATCACGTGCGCGGGATCGACGATGTCCGCGACGTTCGACACCGCCAGGCCCAGCAGGCGCGCCCGCTCGTCGAGGATCGCCCGGGCGGCGGCGTTCGTTTCCCCGGCCGCGACGAGCTCGGCGAAGGAGTCCGCCCGGATGCCGTGTTCGCGGGCGGCGGCGAGCACCCCGGTGGCGCCGACGGCCTCGCGCAGCGTCGCGCCTCCCAGTAGATCGCTGTCCGCCGGGCGCAGGTGGCCGATCGACCCATCGCCATGCGCCGGCCGGTGCACGGCTCCATCGACCGTCCACGCCACCCCGATGAGCTCGCGGGCGTAAAAGTACAACGACGTCGGCAGGCGGCCCCCGTCCACGCCGGAACCGTCGGCTCGGGCGGACTTCAGCGGGTTGGCGGCCAGCTCGGATGCGGCCATGGCCGCCACGTCGGGGGCGGCGAGCGCGGGGAGGCCGAGACCGTCGTAAAGCATGCCGACCAGGTCGGTCGGCCCCCACCCGTATGACCGCGACGTGACCGTGCCGTCTGCGGCGACATGGCCGGACAGGGCGGCGCCGACCGTGCGCAGCGGGCGCGCGATGCCCGTGCGCAGGCGGTGGATGCCCGCGACGATCGAATCGATCGCCTCCTCCGGCGACAGCGCGTCGAGCGGCAGGTCGAGGTCGGTTTCGCGGAGCACGCGGCCGACGGTGTCGAAGATGGCGATGTGCGTCGTGCGCAACCCCAGGTGCGCGCCGACGTGCAGCCACGGCGACTTCGCGGGGGCCAGCGGGATGCGCGGGCGGCCCGCGCCGGTTCCGGTGATCAGGTCGGGGCGTTCCTCGATGAGGCCGGCGTCGAGAAGCGCCGTCACCCCGCGCGCGACGGTCGGCTGCGACAGGCCCGTCGACGCCGCCAACTCCGGGCGGGTGACCGGCCACTGCAGGCGGATCTGGTGGTGCAGCCGCGCCGCCGGGGACGTGGGCAGCCGGAACGCCGCCGTCGGGCTGATCGTCCGGGGCGCGGGCAGGACGGACGGCGCGGCCGGGGAGGCTGCGGTGGTGCCGGCGGCGCCCATGGGGTCGGCGATCGTCGTCGTGGCGGTGCGGGACATGGGGAACATCATTGAATAGACCGACTGGTCTGTCAATTCGCTGTCGGCGTGCGATGCCCCGAACTGCGCATTATCGCTTTCGGTGACGCGTCAATGATCCCGAAAGACCGTCTCGTCTACTTTCCGGCGGCTGTTCCCCGTCCTCTCCGCGCTCTCTCGGCGCCCTCTCCCCGTCCTTTCGCCGTCCTCTCCCCGCCCTCTTCCCGCTCACTGCCCGCGCACTGCCCGCCCGCGGCGGCACCGTGTTTCGCGTCCGGCAACAAGCCGCTCCACTCCCGGTGGTGCACCGTTCCTTGTGGTCGTGCGCCGCCTTGCACGTCCCGGAAGGGCGCCCGCTCCTGTGCCATGCTTGGGGCATGGAGCCTTATGACGTCGCCATCCGCGACGAGTCCATCCGCCTGGGCCAATTCCTGAAGCTGGCCAACCTCGTCGAGACCGGCGGCCTGGCCAAGGAGGTCATCGCCGAGGGGCAGGTCGAGGTCAACGGGGAAGTCGACACCCGCCGCGGCCGCCAGCTGCACCCCGGCGACGTCGTCGCGGTCGCCGGCGCCGCCGCCCGAGTCGCGCGCCCCGAGGACATCGACGACGACTACTTCGACGAGGCCACCGCCGACGACGACTTCGATCCGGAGAAGTGGCGCAACGTCCAGATCTGACGGCGTGAGCTGACAGGCGGGAGCTGACCGCCCGGCCGCGAAGACCCGGTTCCGACGGTCGAGTTCGGACGGTCGAGCTCGGACGGTCGAGCTCGGACGGCGCCATTCCAACGCCTCAAAGCAATCGTCGGCCGGTCTCGCGTCGCGCGGGCCGTCGTCAAGCAAGACGCGCGGAGGCCGAAGTGCGCCACGCGGCCCGTAGAGCGATCGGAACCGCGAGCGGGGGCTCGGGTGCCCGCCAATCGCGCTCGGGGGCCTGTGGTGCGACATTTCGTTTGCGCAGGTCAAGGGCCTCTGTGTGGGTGCAATTCGTGGGAAGTGGCCCATGAATTCAACTAGCCGCCGTACGGCTTGACGACGAAGACGGCGTGCGGCGCGGTGTTGAAGAAATGACCCCCGAAAAATTCAAGAAGCCGCCGCACGGACCCGGATTCGGGACGCCGTACGGCGGCTCGTTGAATTCCGCGGGGTTCAAAGCCGGGCCCACCTCGAGCCCGGCGCCGATCCGGACCGGAACCGGCCCCGGCGCCTCCGGTAGCATGGCCCGACGTGCGCGAACCCCGCGCAGAAGTTCGAGCAGTACCCGTGGAGGACCCTCATGCCCGCTTTCCCCGCCGAGTTCGGAATGCCCGTCCGCGTCGACCTGGTGTCGAGCGCGCCCCGCAAGTCGGAGCGCTTCTACCGCGAGCTGATGGGCTGGGAGTTCAGCGCGGCCGGTGAGGGGGAGGGACGTCGCGTCGCGAAGCTGATGGGGATGCCGGTGGCGGTGCTTTTCGGCGCCGACCAGGGCGCCGACCAGGGCGATTCCGCCGCGGCGGCGACGGCGGACCAGTGGCGTGTGAACTTCCACGTCGACGATGTCGCGGCCGTGGTGGAGAAGGCCCGCGGCCTGGGCGCGGACGTCGTGCGCGAGCCGGTGGCGCTGGTCGACGGCGGCGCGATGGCGGTCATCGTCGATCCGGCCGGCGCGCTCGTGGGCCTGCTGGAGCAGCCGGGCGAGCAGGCGTTCGTCGCGGCGGGCGAGCCGGGCGCCCCGGTGTGGTTCGAGCTGATCGCGGGCGACGTCGACGGTTTCGATGACGTCGTGGCCTTCTACCACGAGCTTTTCGGCTGGGAGGTCGCCGTCCGCGCGCGCACGGAGGAGGGCGTCTACGCCATCGCGATGGAGGCCGGCGCGCCGTTCGCGGGTCTCGTCGCCGGTCCGCAGGCGGCGGGCGCGGGCGAGGAGGGTTCCTTCACCGGTTGGCTCGCGTACCTGGGCGTGGAGAACATCGGCCAGGCGGTGATGCGCACGCAGGAGCTCGGCGGTGAGGTGCTGGTGCCGGTGCAGGACACGGAGTTCGGGCCGCTGGCGACCATCGCGGATCCGTCGGGCGCGACGACGGTCCTGTGCGAGGTGCCGCTGCCGCCGGAGGACGACGCCCGCGAGTCGGATCCGCTGCAGAACATCGATCTCAGCCAGTTCCAGTAGGCGCAAACGGTTAACCCACCTCGAATGACTTAACCCACCTGCTATGACGGGTGGGTTAAGACATTCCGGGTGGGTTTGTGGCTGGTGAGGGCGGCTGCTTTACGACGTCCCGGCGACCAGCCCGGCCACCGCATCCGCGAATCCCGCCGTGGTGTTGGTGCCGCCGAGGTCGGGGGTGGGGTTGTCGCGCAGCGTGGCGATGACCGCGCTGCGCAGCAGGTCCGCCCGCTCCCGAAGGTCGCCGTCGGGGTTCGCCGTCGCTTCGGTCGCAGCCTCCGACTTTGACCCCGCCTCGGACCCCGCCCCGCACTCCGCAGCCGGTGAAGCCTGCGACGCCTCAACCTTGTCGGCGAGGTGCTCGGCGCACATGGCCGCCGACAGCAGGAACGCCGCGGGGTTGGCGATGCCGCGCCCCGCGATGTCCGGCGCCGACCCGTGCACGGGCTCGAACACCGCGTGATCTGCGCCGATGTTGCCCGACGACGGCAGCCCCAGCCCGCCCATGAGGCCCGCGCCCATGTCGGAGAGCATGTCGCCGAGGAGGTTTTCGGCGGCGATGACGTCGAAGCTGCGCGGTGCGGTGATCATCCGCATGGCCACGGCGTCGGCGTTGGCGATCTCGAATTCGACGCCGGGGAATTCGGCGGCGACCTCGTCGACGGCGTCGCGGATGACCGCGCCGGATTCGCGGAGAATGTTCGGTTTGTCGGCCACGGTCACGCGCCGCAGCGCCGGATCGGCCGCGTGTCCGGTCAGTGCCGCCGCGGTGCGGAGGAGGCGTCGCCACGCGAAACCGGTGGTCACGCGCAGGGCGATGGCGGTATCGGCGGGCGTCGAGCGGGCCACGGTGGGGTCGTGCTTGACGACGTCCCACATCCCCGCCAGCGCCGCACTTTTCGCGTGCGCCCCGGTTGCTCGTTCGCCGGGCGCGCCGCCGTCCGGTGCATCAGCGGTGTGCGCATCAGCTGTGTGAGCACCGGCAGCGTGAGCATCGGCAGCGTGTACACCCGCGCCGCGCATGGAGAAGTCGTGGGAGTACAGGCCCTCGGTGTTCTCGCGGACGACCGTGAAGCCGAAGCGGGGTGCGGTGCGGGATGCGGTGTTGGGTGGGGAGTGAGACGAGGTGCGGGCCGATGGGGGAGTGGCCGGGGCGTCGTGAAGCGAAGAAGCGGTTGACCCGGCCAGCAGGTCCTCCACGGGGCGGACGTTGGCGAAGAGGTCGAGGCGCCGGCGCAGCTGCAGCACCGGCGAGCGGTAGGTCAGGCCGGTGCCGCGGAGATGGCCGGCGAGCTCGGCCTCGGCCTCGCGGGCGGGCTTGGAGGTGATGGCCGCCATCAGCGCGGCGTCGGCGTCCTCGAGTGCCCGCCACGTCGCCGCCGGCACGGGATCGCCGTCGGCGCACCAGCACTCCCAGCCGATCGCCGCGTCCGTGAAATCCCAGGTGGGGAAGGTCGCGGCGAGCACCGGGCGGCAGGCGTCGACGATCTCCGGACCGATGCCGTCGCCCGGCAGCAGCACGATCGAGTGACGGTCGGGGGTCGCGGCGGGGCAGGCGGCGGGGCTCATGACGTCGAGCATAGGAGCGCGCAGATTTCTAGACCGGGGCGGCTAAAAATCGGGGTGAAGGGCACTAACTGCAGACGCTTCGGCGATTCCGTTGCATCAAATCCCGGAAGCGTCTGCAGTTAGTGCCGTTCATGTCCGGCGGGGAGGTGAGGGCGGCCGCGGCGGCGGCAGGCGGCTACTTCGCGAAGGTCACCGGCACGTCGACGACGTCCTCGAATCCCTCGGAGTGGTCGCCGAAGACCTTGAGGGTGCAGGAATCGGTGCGGCAGTCGACGCCCTCGCCGGCGGCCTTGGCCGTCAACGTCACCGTCGCCTCGCCGTTCTCCGGCACCGGCTGCGAGCCGCCGCGGTTGGACAACCACGCCTGGGTGCCCGGCACGGTGCGGTCGCCGGTGCACGCCGGGGCCGGCGAACCCTCGGGGCGATCGCCGCAGAAGCCCAGGTAGTAGCCCCCGTAAGCCGGGTCGAGGCCGGAGAGCGTGATGGTGACCTCGGAGCCGTCCGCGATCTCGGCACCGGGGGAGACC